>CAZPWP010000100.1:0-7800 GCA_964590295.1 uncultured Victivallis sp. | reverse complement strand
AGGAGGGGGGGGACGGTCTCGCGTATTCCCAAGCCAACCACGAGGGGGCCATCGTGGGCAGGATCGGGAGCGCCCGGGCCGACGGCTTCGCCGGAATCGTCATGAATCCGGCCGCCTACACCCACACGTCCGTCGCCATCCGCGATGCGCTCGCAGCGGTGAAAGTGCCGGCGGTCGAGGTGCATCTGAGCAACATCCATGCGAGGGAGGAGTTTCGCCATACATCGTTCACCGCACCGATGTGCATCGGAGTCGTCGCCGGATTCGGCGCCGATTCCTATCTTCTGGCGCTGCGCGGTCTGATCGCGCATCTGGAAAAACAGGTTCCATATTCCGAATAAGCAAAACCAAACAACGAAAGAAGAGTTCCTCACCATGAAAATCGAAGAAATCAAAACGATCGTCAAACTGATGAGCGATCACGATCTCACGGAGTTCAAAATCGAGGCGGAAGCGTACAATCTGTGCATCCGGCGCGGATCCGGCGCGGCCGCGCCCGCCCCGGTGATGGTGGCGGCGGCGCCCGCTCCGGTCCAGATGGCGGCGGCGCCCGCTCCGGTCCAGATGGCGGATCCGGCGGCGGCCCCGGCCCCGGCGGCGCCCGCCCCGGCGGCCCCGGTCGAGACGATCGACGCTCCGCTGGTGGGGACCTTCTACCGCGCCGCGTCGCCGGAGGCGCAGGCGTTCGTCAAGGTGGGCGACCGCATCGCTCCCGACACGGTGGTCGGCATCATCGAGGCGATGAAGGTCATGAACGAGATCAAGGCGGAGAAGAGCGGCGTGATCAAAGAGGTGCTGGTCGAAAACGGCCAGCCGGTGGAATACGGCCAGCCGCTCTTTGTCATCGAATAACCCCGGAAACGGAACGAGCGTATGTTCAACAAGATACTCATCGCCAACCGCGGCGAAATCGCGGTCCGGGTGATCCGGGCCTGTCGCGAACTCGGAATCCGCACGGTCGCGGTCTATTCGCAGGCCGACGCCGACAGCATGGCGGTCAGGATGGCGGACGAGGCGGTCTGCATCGGGCCGCCGCAGTCCAGTTCGAGCTATCTCCTGATCGACCGGATCCTCTCGGTCTCGGCGATCTGCGACGTCGACGCGATCCATCCCGGCTACGGATTCCTTTCGGAAAACGCCTACTTCGCCGAAGCGTGCCGCAAGCACGGCATCACCTTCATCGGGCCGACGCCCGAGGCGATGCGCGCCCTCGGCGACAAGGCGGTCGCCCGGGAGACCATGAAAAAGGCGGGCGTTCCCACCACGCCCGGCAGTGACGGCATTCTGGTCGGGGAAGCCGACGCGCTCAAGGTGGCCCACCAGCTCAAGTACCCGGTCATCATCAAGGCGGTTGCCGGCGGCGGCGGTCGCGGAATGCGGATCGCCCACAACGACGCCAGTCTGGTGCAGGGGTACCATGCGGCGAAGACCGAGGCGGAGAACGCCTTCGGCAACGGCGCGCTCTACATGGAGAAATTCCTGGTCAATCCGCGCCATATCGAGATCCAGATCATCGCCGACAACCACGGCAACGTGATTCACCTCGGCGAACGCGACTGCAGCGTGCAGCGCCGCAACCAGAAGCTGATCGAGGAGTCTCCCTCCCCGGCGCTCTCGGCCCGGCTGCGCGAACGGATCGGCGCCTCCGCGGTCAAGGCGGCGAAGGCGGCGGGCTACACCAGTGCCGGAACGATCGAATTCCTCTTCACCGACGAGGGGAACTACTACTTCATGGAGATGAACACCCGGATCCAGGTGGAACATCCGGTCACCGAGGCGGTGACGCGGATCGACCTCATCAAGGAGCAGATCCGGGTGGCGGCCGGCGAGCGGCTCTCGCTGCGGCAGAAGGACGTGCAGATCAACGGCCACGCGATCGAGTGCCGGATCAACGCGGAAGATCCCTTCCACAACTTCACCCCCTGCCCGGGGCGGATCGAATTCTTCGTTCCGGCGGGCGGACCGAACGTGCGCATGGATACGCACGCCTACTCCGGTTACCGGATTCCGACCTATTACGACAGCATGATCGGGAAACTGATCGTCTGGGGACCGACCCGCGCGGACGCGCTCGCCACCTGCCGCCGGGCGCTGGATGAGATCACGGTGGAGGGGATCAAGACGACGATCCCCTTCCAGAAGCTGATCACCAACCACAAGAGTTTCATCGAAGGCAAATACGATACCGGATTTGTCGAGAGGTTAATGCAGGAGCGGGCCACCCCGCAGAAGGAGGAAGAAAAATGAAAGCAGCAGCAGATTCCAGAAAGACGGCGGCACCGGCGGCCGAAACGGCGGGCACCACGGTGCTGGAAGGCTCCGAGATGGGGGAGGTCAAGATCCATGAAAATGTGATCGCTTCGCTCGCGCGGCGTGCGGCGCTTTCGATCGAGGGGGTCTCCCGTCTGGCCGGCAGCACGCTGGTCGACAACATCGCCGAGATCGTCGGCAGCCGCCGCATGCAGGCGCGCGCCATCGCCGTCGACGTGGCGGAAAACAACCGCGTTTCGGTGGAGATCAAGCTCAACATCAAGACGGGGTACAATGTCCCGCAGGTGGCCGGGGCCGTCCAGAAGGCGGTGATTGAAGAGATCGAGAAGATCACCGGCATGACGGTGCTCAAGGTCAATGTCGTGGTTCAGGAGATCGACGATCCGGTGCAGGAAGAGCCCGAAGAGGCGGAAGCCGAAGCGGGAGCGCCGGTTCTTCCGCTGAACTGATTTCCGGGGAAAAACCCGGGCAGATCCGCTTCGCCCGGCCGGACGGAGCGGATCCGCCGTATCGAAAACCCAGGCTTCCGACGAGGAGGGAAACGCATGAATTTTGCAGCATTGGCCGATCCGGAATTCTGGCGGCAACTGTTGAGCAGCGATTTCAATCGCGGGTACGCGGCCGCCATCGGGCTGGTTTTCGCGCTCCTGCTTCTGCTGCTGCTCCTGAAAATCATCTTCAAACTGCTCTTCCGCACCCGCAGATGCGGTGCGATTCCGGTTCGCTGCCCGACGGGGGATCTGGTGGTCTCGCGCGGCGCGATCGAAAATGCCGCGCGGCAGGTGCTCGATGAATTTCCGCAGCTCGCAGTACGTCGCATCCTGCTGTACCGCAGTGGGAAGCGTTTTTCGATGACGCTCTGCTGCTCCTTCTCGGCCGACGGCAGGGGATTGCCGGCGATCTCCGACGAGATCAAGCCGAAGATGCTGCAGATGCTCCACCGGGTGTTCGGCATCGACACGCTGCAGACGATCCGTTTCCAGATCGAGGCGCTCACCTCGGAGATCGCGCCGGAAGAGGCGCCGGCTCCGGAACAGCCGCGGAAAAAGACGTCGGACAATGCGGTTGTTCCTGGCCTCTGAATCGCCGCGCCGCCGCGAACTTCTCACCCGGCTCGGGTTCCCGTTCGAGACCGAAACCGCCCGGACGGAGGAGATTTCGGAAGCGGCCGATCCCCGTTCCGTTCCGCGCCGGAACGCCGAACGCAAAGCCGCCGCGGTGGCGGCGCGCCACCCCGACGCCCTCACCCTGGGGGCGGATACCGTCATCTTCCACGCGGGGCGGATCATCGGCAAGCCGCGCGACCTCTCCGGGGCGGCGGAGATTTTGCGCGCGCTTTCCGGCGCCCGTCACGAAGTGATCACCGGCCTGGCGCTGCTTTCCCCGGCGCGGAAGATCCGTGAAGTGTGGGAGGAGGTCGCCACCGTCCGGTTCCGTCCGCTCACTGCGGCGGCGATCGACGATTACCTCGCCCGGGTCTACGTGCTCGACAAAGCGGGGGCCTACGCCATCCAGGAGCACGGAGACCAGCTGGTCGAGCATCTGGAAGGGGAGTTCGAAACCGTCGTCGGCCTGCCGCTCGAACGGCTCTCCCGCCGCCTTGCCGCGCTGCTTTCCGGCGACGGCGGCGTCACTTCAGTTCCGCGCCGGTAACCGGGTCGACGATCCGGAACTCCTCGTAGTGCAGCATGGGATCCGCCCGGAAACTGAGGTCGTGCCGGTACTTTTCCTCGATGTCGCGGAGCAGCTGGGCGTCCTCGTTGCGGAGCCGCGCGAGAATGTCTGGATGCATGATGACGCGGACCGGCAGGTCCTTGTAGCGGCGGTCGCGCAGAACGGTATTGAGGCGGCGCTGAATCTCCACGCTCATGGTGACGGCGGACTTGACCAGTCCGGTGCCGGAGCAGTAGGGGCAGGGGTTGAACACCTGATCCTGAATGCTCTCATGCTCCCGCTGGCGGGTCATCTCCATCAGTCCGAGTTTGCTGAGCGGGAGCACCTTGGTCTGGGCGCGATCGTCCTTGACCAGCTTCTTCATGTAGCGGAAGAGCTCCTCCCGGTCGCGGGCGCTGCGCATGTCGATGAAATCGAGCACGACCAGGCCGCCGATGTTGCGCAGCCGGAGCTGGCGGGCGATCTCCTCGGCCGCTTCGAGGTTGGTTTTCAGGATGAACTCCGGCTGATCGGTTCCCTTGCGCCCCCGCCCGGAATTGACGTCGATGGCGATCAGCGCCTCGGTTTCGTCGATGCAGATGCCTCCGCCGCCGGGGAGGCGGACCTCGCGCTGCAGCACCTCGCGGAGCTGGTCGTTGATGCGGTAGTGGTCGAAGATCGGCTTCGCGCCGTTGTAGCAGATCACCTTCCCGGCCATCTTGCGGCGCCCGTTCCGTTTGATCGTGTCGATGCTCTGCCGCCCCGCGGCGTCGTCGTCGACGACGATCCCCTCGATCTCCTCGGTCATGAAGTCCCGGATGGTCCGCTCGACGAGATTGGGTTCGGTGAAGAGCAGCGCCGGCGCACTGCTGGAATCCATTCCCTTCTCCACCTTGCGCCAGTAGTCGAGCAGCAGGTCGAGGTCGCGCTTGAAGAAGGTGGAGCGCCTGCCCTCGCCGACGGTGCGGCAGATCAGCCCCATCCCCTCGGGCAGTTCGAGTGCGGCAAGGATCTTGCGGAGCCGGTCACGCTCCTGCGCGCCTTCGATCCGGGTGGAGAGGCCGATGTGCTCGCTGTAGGGCATCAGCACGAGGTAGCGGCCGGGAATGGAAATGTCGGTGGTCACCCGCGCCCCCTTGGTGCTGATCGGGGACTTGACCACCTGGACCAGAATTTCCATCCCGGGGCGGAAGATGGAGGGGATGTCGGCGACGGTCAGCTTCTTCTCGCGGCGCTGCGCTTCGGCGCCGACCTTCGAGCCGGGGCGCGCCTCCTGCCGCTTCTGGCGACGGGCCTGAATCGACTCTTCGCCCGCTTCATTCTCCGCATTGGCGTCGTCGTCCCGGTCGGAACGCCGTTCGAGCATTTCGCCGCAGCCGGGCAGCATCTCATGATAGTGGAGGAATGCGTTCTTCCCGGCGCCGATGTCGACGAACGCCGCCTGAAGGGAGGGTTCGAGGTTGATGATTCTGCCGAGGTAGATGTCGCCGACCTTGGGTTCCCGGTCGTCGCGTTCGATCTGGTACTCCTCGAGGCGGCCGTTGTTGAGCAGGGCGAAACGGCGCTCGAGTTTCTCGCAGTTCAGAATGATCTGCTTTCCTTTTGTTTCCATAACTTTTCCATTCCAGCGTAAATTGTTTTTCTGAAGCCGGGACGGCGGCGCCGTCAGGGCAGAAGGAGCGGTTTTTCTCCGCGCAGCCCGTTGAGAAACGCCACCGCGGACATGGGACGCCGTCCGGGCGGGGAGAGTTCGATGATCTCGAGCGCGCCGGAACCGCAGGCGACGATGAGGGCGTATTTGTCCGCCTGGAGCACGGTGCCGTGTGCGCCGCCGAGGTCGCGCCGGGGCAGCGCCCGGGTCAGGGTGACCGGCAGTTCGCCGCGGGTGGTCAGCATCGTGCAGCGCGCGCCCGGCCACGGAGAGTAGGCGCGCACCATCGCTTCGATCTCCCAGGCGCTCAGCGCCCAGTTGATCCGCCCGTCCGACTTCCGGATCCTGGTGCAGACGGTGGCGGCGGTGCCGTCCTGCGGTTTGGGTTCGAGTTCCCCGGCGGCGATGGCGCAGAGCGTTCCCGGGGTGGCTTCGGCGGCGATGACGCCGAGCTTCCTCTCGAGCATTTCACCGTATTCGCGGTGATCGAGCGGCACCCGGATCGAACTGTAGACCGGCCCGGTGTCCAGGCCGCGCTCCATCCGCATGAAACAGACGCCGGTTTCGGCGTCGCGGTTGAGAATGCACTGGGCGATCGGCGACGCCCCCCGGTAGCGGGGCAGCAGCGAAGCGTGGATGTTGATGCAGCCGAACGGCGGCAGTTCGAGGAGATCGCGGCGGAGAATCTGCCCGAAGGAGAGCACCAGCACGAGATCGGGCCGCTTCGCCCGCAGAGAAGCGAGGAATTCCGGCGCATTGACGTCGGGAATCTTGTCGACCGCGAACCCGAGCTCCTCCGCGACGGCGCCGACGGGGGTCGGCGTCGGTCTGCGGCTGCGTCCGGCGGGGCGGTCGAGCTGGGTGCCGACGCCGACCAGCCGGAGCTCGGGCGCGACCGCGACCGCCTTCAGGACCGGCACGGCGATCTGGCCGGAGCCGAGAAAATAGATTTTCAGCTGATTCGTCATTCCGTCTCGATTGCAAAAGGTGAAAACCGGTGTAATTGTAATAATAATATAGAGCGCAAACGGAAAAAAACGAATCGTTTATGTTAAAAACTGTAAAAATTGCGATCCTGATGGGGGGAAATCTCGGAAATTCGGCGGAGATCTTCGAAAATGCCGTGCGGCAGCTTGCGGCCAACGGGCTGACGGCAATCCGCCGGAGCCGGATTTTCCGCACCGAGCCGGTGGACTGCGTACCGGGGACGCCGGCCTTCTCCAACGCCGCGCTGACCGGCGCGTGGAGCCGGAGCGCCGAAGCGCTGCTCGAACTCGCACAGCGTCTGGAGCGCGAAGCGGGGCGACCGGCACGCCATTCGAGCCGGGAGTCCCGGACGCTTGATCTGGACCTCATTCTCTTCGGCGAACGGTGTTCGACCGACCCGCGCCTCCTCCTGCCCCATCCGCGGGCGCGGCGGCGGCGGTTCGTGCTGGAACCGCTGGCGGAGATCGCCCCGGAGATGCGTTTCCCGGACACCGGAGAGAGCGTGGCGGAAGCGCTCGCCCGGCTGAAGGACGACGGCTCCGAAGCGGCGGGGGGGAGAATTCCGGAAAATTTCGGTTCTTCGACGGTTCTTGCCGGAAATGAACGTATTTTGAGAAAAACGCCGCGATGAAAGTATGCGCCCGGCGAGCCCCATGGCGAGAGGGGAGCAGGGCGCATACCTGAACAGGGCGCGGGCCAAGCCGGGGAGACATGCGCTCGCGGCGCTGACCGCGCTGAACAGAGAGCGCGGGCCAGGCCGTTTTCGAGCGTGAAAGAGGTGTGACGTATGGCAAAAACCGTCGAAGAGGCAAAATTTTGCCGAAAAATAGTGTTCCCGCGCCGCCGCGGCTATTGCAAAAATCGGAACTGGTAATATCTTAAGGGAAGAGAGGATCAGGATGACAACCACCACGGGAGGATGCTGCAAATATGGATGAAATTCAATTTCCGACAACGACGCTGTGGATCGTCGCCGCCATCACCTGCATCATCGTGATGATGGGAGTGGCCCAGCTTTCCCGCTTCTACGCGAAATTCCGGGATGCGCGCCGGGAGATGGACGCCAATCTGCTCGCCATGGCCGGGCAGCTCAGGAAGATGCAGACCACTCTGACCGAAATGCTGGTCGAACAGCGCCGGGTCACCCGGCTTCAGGTGGAGCTGCTCGACCTCAAACGGGCGGAACTCACCGGCGACTTCGAAATCGTCGAGGAGCCGGTTCCGGGGTCCGCCGCGGC
>CAZPWP010000099.1:1169-7814 GCA_964590295.1 uncultured Victivallis sp. | reverse complement strand
GGAGGAGCAGGTCGGTTGCGCAGGCGGAGCCTCCCGCCTTTTTCCCTTATACCGCATACCGCCTTCGTAAAGTTTTGCAAATGCTCATATACTGACGTGTCCCCCATTTTGTCGTGGAACTATGCCTGAGCCTGGCTTCGACAGCATCATAGCCGAGTACCCATCCGGAAAGCTGCCGACCCCCCGGAAATCCTTCAGAAAATCCTGCGCTGCCTCGACGCGCATTTCGACCGCCCTCACGCCATCGAACAGATCGCGGCGGAATTCCGGCTCAGCCCGGCCACGCTGCACCGCCTTTTCCGCAAGCACTTCGGCGAAACCCCGATCAACTTCCTGATCCACCGCCGCATGGAAACCGCGATGCGGCGGCTCCGCCTGACCGGGCAGCCGCTCAAAAGCATCGCCTATCAGGTCGGCTATCCGAACGCCCTCTATTTCTCGACCGAATTCCACAGGCACACCGCGGATCTCCCACCGCCTTCCGCCTTCCGCCGCCAATATTACGACTGATTTATTCGGCGGAGGGGCGGCCTCTTTCGCTACGCAGATATTCGCTCGGCGGCACCCCGGTTACATTCCGGAAACAGCGGCTGAACACCGAAAGCGAAGAAAAACCGCACTGCCCCGCCACCTCCGACAACAGCCACCGGCCAGACTTCAGCAGCCGGTACGCCTGCTGCAGGCGCAGCTGCCGGATATACTCCGCCGGATGGCAGCCGACTATCTTTTCAAATACGCTGTACAGATACGACTTGGAAACCCCGTGCTTCCGGGCGATCTCCTCCACCGACAGCTCCGGTTCGGCCAAATGCAGACAGATGTAGCCGTTGACCTCCTCGAAAAGCCGCACCCGGCGATCGGAAGCCGGTGCGTGGGGTCCGGCGTTGATCCGGCACGGTTCGGCGTCCAGCTCCGCCAGCAGGCAGTTCAAATAGCGGCGCACACGCGGGTCGCCGCCGCCGTATTCCAGATAGAGTTCCACCATCCGGGCGAGCAGCCCCCAGGTGACAGGCGTCATTTTCACGCTGCAGTGGTAAAGCGTTTCCGGGTAGAACATCCGTTCCAGCTCGAAAGTCACCACCATCCAGAAAAAATCGCTCTGGTCCACCACATAGTGATGATACTGAAACGGATAGACCAGCGACGCATAATCCGGCGCAACCGGAAACGTCAGGTCATTCACGCAGACCAGCCCTTCCCGCTCCAGCACCGCCGTCAGCACGAAGCGTCTGTGAAACAGTTTGAGCCGGTCGCTGCCGCCGGGATTGATCTTCACCTCGGCGCAACGGCGCTGGATCAGGATGCCGCCCGGCTCTCCCGGCAGGCCGTCCGGAGGCGGAAACTGCACCGGCGGGCAGGACTCCAGCTGCAGCGCCAGTTCCCGGATTCTGTTTTTCTGTGAATTTTCCATACCGTATAACAGAATCCGGTTATGACGAAAAGCAATTGATTTTACGATAAAATTTAAAAAAATTCCCTATTTTTCCATTATTCTGCATTTATGAATACGAATTGCAAAATTGGAAGGATTTTTTGTCTAACTTCCGCTCTTGCTTTTCTCCGCTATCCGATTCATAATATAAATAAAAACCCAAAGGAGGTGGTATGATAAATAACTAACGTTCGCGGAATCAGCTTTCTGCGTGTAATTTATGGCGATTCACCTGCACGTCTGGAAGCGGACAGGTTGCAGACGGAATGTTTCAATGAGGCGCATCAGAGACGAGGATGACCCCGGAAAGGATGACTTATGGAAAAAACAAAACCAGCTCGGCAAACTGCTTTTACTCTTATTGAACTCCTGATTGTGATTGCAATCATCGCAATTTTAACGACAATATTGCTGCCGGCATTGAACAAGGCCCGGGACAAAGCGCGCTCTTCAAGCTGCGCCACCAACCAGAAGCAGATCGGAACGGCGCTTCATATGTATGGCGGCGACTTCGAAGATATTATTCTGCCGCCCAACATCTACGGCAAAGCGTCCGAAGTCAGCGCCACGGGCAACCGGGGCGTGTGGGCCTTTCTGTTGCATGACGGCAAATATGTGACGAACAATAACATCTATTTCGACCCGGCCGTCGATACAGCGCATCCCGAATCCTTCGCCAGGGGCATTTACAGCTGTGTCAACCAGCCGAACGACCCGAGCCATTACGTAAAGATCACGTATGGAATGAATCATCCCCTCCATCACACCGGCGCCGACAACACGCTCTCCCTGCTCAAGTTCACGCGAATCCGGAAAGGAGCGAGCAAGGGGATGGTGGTGGAGGCGAGAAGCCAGGATTCAACCTACGGCTGGGTCGGCAACTTCTCCGCCAGCCGCTGGGAGATGTGCGGCCGTCACGGCAACTCTCCGGCAGAACCCTACGTCGGTGTACCCTCGGGATCCGGTGCGGGCCGGAACAACGAGTCGGCCAACTGGCTCTTCTTCGACGGGCACGTGGCCACAATGGGCGGGCGGCTGCTCTATTCCATCTCCAGTTCCTACGGCACGCCGTACAACTTATGGTTCGCGACATTCAACTGAAAAAGGGAGGGTTTTTCATGTTCCACTATCTCATTGCCGCCGGTTTGATTCTGATGGCCATGCCCCTCGCCGGAGCAAATCTCCTGGAAAACGCCTCCCTGCTCTGGAGCGGAGTCGGACACGGCGGAGCAAAAGGAGCGGTCACCGGCGAGTCAACCGGCTTCCGCTTCCGCAAGACCGATTCCCAGGGAACATACATCTTCTTCAACCGCAAAGCCATACCGTTGCAATCCGGAAAAACTTACCGGGTGACGATGAAAGTTTCCGGCCTCGGCGACGCTCTGACCGCCCCGCGGTTGATGATCAACTTTCCGAATTTCAACGACCGGAAACCGCACGACCTATCCGCCCCGTTTTCAAACGGCACAGCGGAGTTGATCTTCACGGCTGCCGAACGGGAGACGCAGCTACGCTGCCACTTTCGCGCCGGCGGAACCGGCGAGGCAGTGATCGAACAGCTTACGGTTTCCGAATACCGCCCGCTCGCCTGTTATGACCCAGTCAACTTTCCCGAAGAACGACTTGCGGAGATTCGCAATTCCATAACAGACGGGCTGCCCCGTCTGCGACAGCAGCGAGATGCTCTCTATCGGCAATTCCTGTCACTGAACCGGCAGGGTGCCCCGCATTTCAACGACAAGATCGTTAAACGGTTTGAGCTCGTCGATCGTCTGTTCCATTTCATCGATGAACAATTGCGGACCGGCGATACCGATTCGCTCCAGTTTGCCCGGCGCGGCTGTGCGGATCTGCGGCAGTTCTTCGCCTACTTCGAGCGGGAATTTCAAATTTTTGAAGAGGAAACGAGCCAGAAAGCTCCGCGGATTCTCGATTTGCGCTCTTTCGCTGCCAGGGGAGACGGCATGACCGATGACGCTCCGGCATTTGCCCGCGCACTGGCTGAGGCGGCACAGAGCGGAGACCGGTGCGTGATACGCATTCCCGCCGGGCGATATCTCCTGCGTCAGACATCGACGGTCAAACGCGGCGACATGCTCCCGGATGTGATTTCCGGCAAGGAGGAAACCGTTCCATTTTGGGTCACGCTCTCCTTTCATCTTTTACTCGCGGGACAGCGCAACCTTACATTGCAGGGGGAAGCCGGCAGCGAACTTCTGTTCGAACACCCCGGAGAGAGCGGCATCGGCATCGTCGCCTGTCAAAACGTCGCTCTTCGTGATCTGACCATCCGCTACGTCAAGCCGACATTCACTCAGGGGACCATTCTGTCGGTAAATGAGAAGGATAATTCGATCCTCTGGAAGGCCGACGAGGGCTTCCCCGCCATTCCGCGCAAAACCGACGGCGTCTGCCAGACTCACGACCCTGCGACCGGTGAAATTCTGCCAGAGGCAAGCGGAAAGTTTCTCGGCAAAGTGACCGCTCTTCCCGACGGATCCTGCCGGATCGTCATCAGTCGTTCCTTCCGCCCCACCCCCGTCTGGAAACTTGAGAAGGGACAGAAATTCATCATCCCCTTCCGGGACAATGAGCGCCAGGGGATCTGGCTGCTCAATTCGGCGTTCTGCACCATGGAACGGGTGACCGTTCTCAACGCTCCGGCCTCCGGATTCTGTTCATCCCGGGGAATGGCCCACAATTTCATCGACTGCCGAATCAAACCCCAACCGGGCGCCGTCTTCTCCACCAATGCGGACGGTATCCACTGTTGGAACGACCGGATCGGTCACTACATCAGCGGTTGCGAAATACGAAACATGGGCGACGACAGCTTCAACTCCTGCACGACCGGCTTCTACATCGCCGGCGAGAGCGGCGGAGACCTTCTGGTCCTGGGGAGAATTGCCGCCGGCAACCCCCTGACCATAATCTGCCCGGAGACCGGCGTAATCCGGCAGGAGACGACTGTGACCGCGGTGCGGCCGGAGAACTGGAACGGCCGCACCGTCCAGCGCCATACACTTGCCGATCCGGTTCCCGCCGGTACCGTCTCCTACGAATCGCTGAGGCGCACGCCCTATTCCCAGGCGGAGATCCGTGCAAAGAATATTGGCGCAGGCGAACTGCCCGAAGAACCGGATGTGGCCTTCAATTTCAGTTCCTGCGGCATCGGCACGGTGATCACCGGCAACCGTTTCTGCTCGAACCGAAACAACGGCGTGGTGATTCAGTGCCCGAATTCACTGGTTGAGAACAACTTCCTGTCGCGCTTCGCCTGCGCCGTTCGAGTCGGATCCTTTCTGACCTGGAAGGAGGGGCCGCCGCCATATAACATCATACTGCGCGGAAACAGGATCTCCCGAAGCTCCTGCGCCATCCAGACCGGCTACATGCTTCGGTCACGCTACAACGCCGAATGCCGCCCGCTCCGGCAGTTCTCGTTGCGGAACAACCGCATCTCCGATTGTTCCTCGCCTCTTCAGCTGGCAAATCTCGAAGGGGTCGAGCTGATCGGGAATCGGATTGAAACGGCCCGTCCCAACGCCCTGATCCGTTTCGAAAACATCGGACGAATCATGATGAGCGGCAACTTCCTGCAACGGCAGCCGTGGGAACGGCGGGATGTGCGGGTCTTACCACCAATTCGGAGAGAACCATGACGGAATATCCCCTGATTCCAATGTTTGCAGTGACGGGACGGCCGACGCGAGCCGAACTCCGGGAACGGCTGAGCGCACTCCGCGAAGCGAAAATTACCCAGCTGCTGCTCTATCCGCGTTCCGGTTGCGAACTGGAGTATATGAGCGACGCTTGGCTCGACTGCTGTGAAACCGTCACGGAGGAGGCTCTTTCGCTCGGGTTTACCTCGCTCTGGCTTTATGACGAATACAACTGGCCCAGCGGTCAGTGCTGCGGCCGCGTCCAGGCGGCGAGGCCGGAATATGCTCTCGAGACGCTGGTGGTGACACCGGCGGCTGACGGGCGCTTCTCCTGCCGGGTCGAACGCAATCCCCGCTTTCCCAATCTGCTTCGCCCCGAAGCGGTGGAACTGTTCCTCGAACTCACTCACGACCGCTATGCGGCCCGGCTGGGGAAATATTTCGGCGGACTCATCCGTGGCATCTTCACTGACGAGCCCTCCCCCGGCTATGCGGGCAACTACATCGAAACCGGAGAGGGGGAGAGCCGTTTCTACCCCTGGTACCCAGGCGTGGAAGACGACTACAGGGCGGCGAGCGAACATACGATCGAGGAGGGAATTCTGCCGGAATTTTATTATCCGCTGATCGGAAAACGGTTCCGGACGGTCTTTTTTGACCGGATCAGAGCGTGGTGCGATCGCCACAAGCTTCTCTTTACCGGCCACCTGAACGCGGAGGGCATCGCTCCCGAAGCCAATCGTTTCAACGGAGATCCGCTGCTGGCAGTGACCGGCCTGTCGCTGCCGGGCGTGGATGAAATCCGCACCCGGGTCACGCCGGAATCGATAGAGTGGCTGACCTTCGGTACCGCCCAATACGGAGCGGAACGGCGGAAAAATGGAGCCCTGATCGAGCTTTTCGCACTCGGGCCCGCCGACATGCCGCCGGCAAAACTGCGACAGATGATTTCGCTGGCGGCGCTGTTCGGCATCGACCACTACGTGCTGGCGATCAGTCCGGTCGACTTCCGGGGAAACGCCGAAAAAGAGCGCTGGTTCAACCCCTTCACCCCCGACCAGCCCTGGTTCCGGGTGATGGGAGAGCTCACGGAAGATGCGGCAAAAGCGGCGGTTCTGGCGCGGCAGAAGCCCGCGCCGGGCAGCTTTGCCATCCGCTATCCCGTAGACGGCAGCGATCCGGGGGACCTGCTGCGGCTGCTCATATGCGAACAGTACCCGTGGCATCTGATCGCCCCCGCGGAAGCTGCCGGAGACGAGGATCGCGAAGTGTTCGCCCCGTCCGCATCCGGGATCAGGCTGGAGCGGGCCGGTCTGACGCTGGACAGTCTGCCGGCGTTGACGGAGCTGCTGCACAAACGCTATCCGCAGTCGGTCACGGTCGTCACGCCGGAAGGAAAGAAAGCGGATTCGCTGCTGGTGCGGGAGTTCATCGACGGCAGCATCGCCATTCTGGACCTGACCGAGCAGGAGACAGGGCGACGGCTGCTTCTCCGCCGCAACGGAGGGGAGATTCCGTTTACCCTGGCCGGGCGCGAACGCCGCTTTTTCC
>CAZPWP010000099.1:0-1159 GCA_964590295.1 uncultured Victivallis sp. | reverse complement strand
CCGCCACTGAACGAAGTACGGGTGGAACGGGACCGTCTGAACCTGATCCGCCCGGAGTGGAACGAGGCAGGCGAATTCCGGTTCCGGGTCTCTGCGGGAATTTCGTTCCGACTCTATTTCCGAGCCGGAGTCGCGGTCCGGTTCGACGGTGCGCCGGTCGATGCAGAAACGCCGTCACCGGAACTTGGTCCCGGATTCGGCGGATTGTATCGACGCAGTCCGGAGTTCTCGGTCGCGCCGGGGCCGCATCGGCTGCAGCTGACCGGCGAACCGGACCGGCTCTGCTTTCTGCCGGCACTCTGGATTGGCGGCGACTTTGCCTTTGACGCTCCAGCGCTCCTCGGTCCGGAGCGCTTCGACGGCAGCGGGCTCGACCATTATGCCGGAACGCGGATTCAGACCGGATTCGGGGAGATTCCCGCCGCGGCAACCGGAGTGGAGCTGGAAACCGACGGCATGGCAACGGAAATTCTGCTCGACGGCGAATCGCTCGGAATACGGTTATGGCCGCCCTTTGTCTGGGAGATTCCGGAGCAACTCCGGGGATGCCGCCGGGAATGGCGGATTCTCCGCTACGGCTCCATAGCTCCGATCTTCGGCGGACCGGGGTTGAAAGAGCGTTTCCCCAGATGTTACGTGCCTCAGGATAGTACAATACGACATCCCGTTGTCCAACCTCATTTTATCGGAGTCTGATCAACCATGCGGCCTATTGCGACGGCATGCACACTTTACCGATCCCCCGATCCGCAGGGAATCTTTTGTTACACCCCTTTTCGATTCTTCTGCAGTTTGTGTAAAAAATGGCGCGGAAATATCCGGCTCTGCCGTCAAGTTCCAATCCGGCATAACCGGTCGCATTGTCCGTTTGAAACTTGACCGCCTCGGGAACCCGTCTGCACAGGGAAAGTAGTGTTCTCCGAAAAAAAGTTTTCGGAAAACGTTGGAAAAAAGGGTTCTTCTCCGTTTTGAGCCATAAGCCTCTTGTCTTTGCCATAAGTCACACCTCTTTCACGCTCGAAATTTCGGGGAGTTGATCCATTTTCAAGTTGAAGGATTCACGATCTCGCGGCAGCTGCCCATCGGTTCGCCATGAACACGACAGAGAGAGAGCGGCGTAACCGTCAAATCTGAACTGCCGCATCTCTTACACCGGAAC
>CAZPWP010000098.1:0-7821 GCA_964590295.1 uncultured Victivallis sp. | reverse complement strand
GCGGTGTTTTTCTCAAAATACGTTCCCTTCCGGCAAGAACCGTCGAAGAACCAAAAGGCGGGAGGCTCCGCCTGCGCAACCGACCTGCTCCTCCGGAGCTCTCAGGCCGGTCGGTTGCTTCGGCTGCGCCAACTCACGTTTGTCATCTGTAATCACTCAGATGCAAATGTGCGCAAAATATCGGACACTACCTCACAAACTGCAGAAGAGGCCAAAATATCTGTAAAGTCGTGTATATTGCACTGATATAATTCACTTCAACCGGATCTGTACCGCATTGAGCTGATTCGGCTTCAGCGGAATCTCAAAACTGCCGTCCTTCTCTGCCGGATATGCAGGATCCACAGGCGAAAAATCGCTCCGAAGAACCAGCTTCGGTACTTTCCCCGCCGCGATTTCAGCGGAAATCATTTTCCGTTGCGGATCGTAATGGAAAGATCGAATGTCCAGATCTCGGCAGTCCGTCGCACGAACGTCGCCGTAGATGAAATCCAGCGCCATTGTCACATTGGAAGCCAGGCGTATGCCGGGATAGTCTCTGCAGAGGCGTTGCAGAAGTTTTTCGTTTGCCAAGCAGTCTTTTACAAATTTCAACCGCTCTTCCGCGGAAAGCCCTTCAAGGCGAACCGCCATGTTCATCACGGTATGATCCTGCCGGAATACTCCGTTCCCATCGTACAGGGAGGGACGGATAAAATGGCGGAGATACTCCTCCTGCTCTTTCGGAATGTAATCGGCATAGAGTTTGAGAAGCCGCGGCGGAATTCCCTGGCTCATATCGTAGAGGTGATAGGACACATTGATGGGAGTCACACCGAAGCGATATTCATATCCCGATTCGGTAAATCCGGTCCCGTAAACATCTTCGACCTTAAACAACGCCTGTCCGGTATCGCGGATGTAGGTTTTAAACGAGAAACGCGCGAGCGTCGGAACCATTCGCCGGGCGGCGCGGTAAAGCGCCTGATCCCGCCAGGCGTCGTCGCCGAGAATCTCCGCGATCCGGGCGACGTTCATCATTCCGGCATATTCGCAGTTGAGCATGTCGATCGTAGCGGCCTGCCCGGACTCCCCGCAATGCCCGGTCAGAGTCACCGGATCGTCCCCGCTGAAAATCAGCTTCGTGAACCACCGGAACCACGTCGGATTTGCCCGGATAAACTCCCGCTGGCCGAACTGTTCCGCCACAGCGCACGCCACTGTCGTGATCATGTAGACACTCTCGTTTGCATCGCAGATATTGAAGTTGGAACCCGTTCCCGGAGCGAATTTCGTGTGATGTATACGGGGACTGTTGAAGCAAACCGGATAACGCAGGCCGCTGTAAGGCTCTTCCCGCCACCGAGTGGCGCTCTTGTACCCGTATTGCTCCACCGGCGTCAGCAACCGATAGGCAAGGCGGGCTTTGAAGTTTTCCAGATTCCGCGGATTCAGTCCAAACGGAGCTCCGACCGTGCCGGAGGAGCCGTGCAGCCACATGTGCAGGATTATATTCCGGCCGGGATCGGAGGGTTGGAAGGGGTGGATGAAATTCGCCGTGGCAACCGGACGTCTCCCGCCGATAAACCGGGCTGCTTGTGCATAAACCTCGTTGATAACGGTGTCCACGTCCTCTCCGATTTGGCAGCCGGGATAGGCCGGGAGTTCCTCCTTCGGCAACGGGAGACTCCAGTTCACGGTATCGGAACCGGATTTTGCCGCGAAATAACCGAAAGCGGTCGGCAACTGCCAGTTTTCCGCCTCGGCCGATTCAAACAGGGCCCCACGAGTGAAATAAGCCAGTGGTGAAACCGGGGCAAAGGGTTCGGGTTTGATCTTCCAGTCGTTGGCAGTTTTCCGGTACGAGTAGGTTGTTCGGATTTGAATGCATCCTTTTTCCCGGTCAATTTTGAAATATTCCCGGGCTGCAACCGGATAGGCGTAGGCTTTGGGAATCCAGAAATCGATTTTCCGCAGGAACTCTTCCGGGAGTTTCTTCTCCCAGCCGATAGTCGAGACCCGTCGGTTTCCCTCGATCCACAGCGGCAGGATCATGCCGCATCCACCCCGGCGGGTCACCGTCAAGCCCGAGAGCTCGCCTCCGGAGAAATCAAACGTCACGGAATCCGGTTGCTTCGAGAACACCAGCAGCAGCGGGACGCCCTGCTCTTTCGGGAACAGAAGCAGAACCGGTTTATCCCACTTTCCCGTCAGCTGTTGCGGGGTGCGGAGGTCGAAAACCGAGAGCCCCCCATCACGGAATACGGCGGCATATGCGGCGAGGTTGCTCAGTGAAAGAAACGTATTCTCTCCGAAAAATTCCCATCGGATTCCCGGAAATGCGAGGCTCGTGTCGAAGCGGTGTGTCACGCCGGTCGCGGTGTCGATGACTTTCCCGCCTTTTCCGAACGGACCGGCACGATCCACATAGACGTGCCGCGCCGCCCGCGGCGGTTGCGGCGGCAGAATTTCCGGACAACTGCCGAAACCGCCGCTCTCCCGGAGATTTTCCGTTACGACCCGGATCTTGTTTTTTGCTCCGAAACGGATTTTATCCTCCGGAATCCGGTACCGGTGTGGCCGATTCCAGTAATTCGGCATATCTCGGGTTACCTTGCCCAGAAGCGTATCATTGAAATAGACCTCCGCCAGATCGTCAATGCCGCGCTCCACCTGAAAAAAAAGCGGTTTCCCGCGCCACTTCTCCGGAATGACCGGGGTGCAGCTCAGCTCCAGTACGCCGATCTGCCCGTAACGGTAATTCCAGTCCACATCACGTTCCTGTTCCGCGGGGGTTCCGGAGATCGAACGGATATGCCACCTGTTCAATCGCAGTTTGGGGGCCGCCGTTTCCAGAAACTCATACTCCCCGCTGCCTGAAGCGACCGAGAGATTGTTGCGGAAGGTTTCGCACAGCAGGCCGTCGCCCAGCGCAAATCCTACCCGGCCGATGTTCTCCGCCGTGATTCCTTCCAGCCAGCCGTCCATGTTGCGTCGGGGAGAATTCAACTCTTTTTCCGCGAGTTTTCTGCCGGTCAACTCCGAAATCACCCGCAGCAGAAAAGGGTCGATGGCCGCCTTTTCGCGAATCAATCCGCATCCCAGGCCGAATGCGTTGTAGATGACCTTCCCCTGGCGCACGAGGAGCGGCGCGCCGTTGTCGCCGGTCAGCAGGATTTCTGCACCGGGCCGGGGGCGCAGATCCCGGTAGATACCGAATTTCGCATCGGAGAGTTCCCGGAACAACGCTGCGTTTTTTCCGGTCGGCTTCAGCGTGCTCCGCTCCGGAAACCCGGTGACTTCCCGCACTGTCACCTCCGCTGGAATCAATTTTGCCACTTCCGGGTCGGCGATGTTGGCCACGGCATACAGCCCGGTGCCTTTGCGCACCGCTGCGACAATCCGTGCGGCGGCTTCCGGATCGGGGGCCGCGGCGGAATAGACGATCACGTCCGCATCTTCGGGCGAGTCGCAGAGGGTTGCCGCATCTTTCACCGTATCGAGGAGCATTTCACGGTAGCCGCGGTAGGGGATGGGATCCGTCAACCCTTTTGCCGATACGGCGACGTCATCGTCGTTGTCAAGATGAAAGTACACCTTGAGCGCATCGGGAGCGGGAGTCCAACGCGGACGTTCGGGAGGATAGACAATCACTTCGGCCCGGGTTCCGACCTGGCCGAGGCTTTCCGCGGAGCCGATCTGGAAATCGCGGAATTCCACCGTCACTTTTTTGCCTGGCTGTGTTCCGTTGATTCTGATGAACGGCTTGATCTGCCGAATCAGATACTCCTGATCGAGCAGCCCGAACGTGCTGTCCAGCCCGAAGTGATACCGGGCGAACTCCCGACCGGAAATCGTGATTTTCGGCCCCCAGTGCATGACGACCTTGCCATTCTGGCGCGTGGAGATGATCAGATGGACCTGAACCGATTCCCCTTCCGGGCAGCGGGCGCGGAAAGCGAGTTTCCCCTGTGCGTGGACCGGCGCGTCCACGTTGCGCACCAACTGCACCGAGCAGTTGGAGTTGTTCTGTGGCCCCGGAGTCAGCGTGAGGTTGAACTCAGTCGGAGAGAATGATTCCACCTCCGCCCGGGAATTCTTGGAGAGTGTCTCCCGAATGTATCTCCAGTCGGCGTTTTTCCTCTGTGGACGGGCGGCCGCAGCGGGAAGCGCCGGAGCGCCTTCGAACCGGAAATCTTCCACCGCCACCGTCACCGCCTGACCGCCGTGGGGATTGACGATTCCCACCCCGGGCTTGATCTGCCAGATATGATATTCACTGTCGGGCATGCCCAGGTCCTTGTCGAGCCGGAGAACGTAACTCTTCCACTCTTTCCCGGAAATCTTGATCTCCGGTCCCCAGTGCGGAACGCTTTTGCCGCTTTCCCGCGCCGAAACCACGAATTTCATGCTGACCGTTCCCCCGTCGGGACAGCTGGCCCGAAACGCGATCTGCTTTGGATTTTTGACCGGTGCATCCATGGTGTACACCAGCTGGGTTCCGCATTTGGCATTGTTCTGCGCTCCCGGCGTCAGCGTCAGACGAAAGGCCGCGAGGGAGGCCGATTCAATCCGCGCGTCGGAATCCGGAGTCAGCAACGCCGGATTCGTCCGCCAGGCGGGTGGAGCCGCGTGCAACGGCAGAAATGGGATGAGTGTTAAAAAACTCAGAATCAGTGATTTCATTTTTCTTGTCATTTGGTTGTCTCCAGGTGGTTGTCTTATAAAACTGCAGTTGAAATCAGTTGCCACGGGTGCTGCCGGTTGTGCGGGCTTTGCCGTCATATGTCCAGACGTTTCCGTCGTGGTTGTAGCATTTCAACGGTCCAGCCGCCGCATACCAGTCGGCGAAACTCATGGTCCCGTTACCCTCCTGGAACAGCCCGTTTCCGCTTCCGCGAAGCGAACTGACGCTCCCGTCGCCGTGCGCCAGATTCGCTACCTTGCCGCCTGCGTGGTGGGGTACGACGTAACTACCGCTCGACCAAGTCGAATTAGTCAATCGACCGTTTGCGGCATCCGCCACGATCAAAAACAACGATGGCTTCCGGAGTATGGAGACCTTCAGCCATGGATACTCAGTGTGGGACGCCTCCCGGCCGCCTGTCTCAAAGCAGTTGTACCCGTAGGGAAGATGTTGATACATAATGGAACCAAGATTATTTTTCTTGGCTCCATCCAGCGCCTTTTCCGTGTTGCTGTTTCCCCATCTGAGTGCGGCGGCATCCGCGAAAACCGACAGCGTCACGTAATTCCGGTCTGTCAGAACCTTCGACCAGAAATTATTGGATATATACATGACCGCCTTGGGAAAATAATCGTTATAATCCCCTTGATACAGCGCCAGGGCGCCACCGATCTGCTTGCAATTACTGACGCAATTCGAGGCCTGTGCCCGCTCCCGTGCACTGTTCAGCGCCGGCAGCAGCAGCAACGCCAGAATCGCGACGATCGCGATTACGATCAGGAGTTCAATGAGAGTGAATTCCTTGCGTTTCAACATGTTACTTTTCTCCTCTGATTGAGTTTTCCCGGTTGGACCTTTTTGCAAAGTGCAGCATGATCCATTCCGGTTCAGCAGACCCTGAATGCTTTTGAAATGACCTCTCTATCTCGCCTGGACATGCTTTCCATTGCTCTCAGCGGGGAAATCGCGGATGCCGAGGCGGTTGGTTTATGATTTGAGCCACACGGGAACTGTCGCGGAACATGCTGCGGGCCATGATCTCTGGTTCCGTCAAGCGTGTCAGCAGAATCGCCTTTTCTTCGAGTCTGCTCCAGTCGTGGAGAATGTAGATGACGCCGTCACTGTCTTCGGCGACATCCGGATAAGAGGTATGCAGCCGTGCATCGAGCAACATGGGGACACTCCAGGTCAGCCCGTCATCACAGGAGATGGAGGCGCTCATGTTGATCCGGTCGGCCGCATCGTTGTTGCGGACGCAGATCAGATTTCCGGAGCGGAGTCGACCGATATAAAAACGACTGCCGGGACTTGTCAGGGGGCCGTTGACGCCGTCGCTCCACGTGTTTCCTCCGTCCGTCGAAACGCATTCGGCGATGTGTCCGGTATTGGCGGTCCGGGCAAACAGTCGGAGTGTGCCGTCCCGGTGTTCGAGGATCATCGACTCGTCGAACGGAGTTGGAATTTTTCTGCCGGCCTCCCGGCGGATCCAGCTTCTCCCTTGATCGAGGGATTCCGAATAGCAGTAGTGTTCGCTGTTTCGGTTATATGCGCACAGCAGCCAGCGACCGTCGCGCAGCACGGTTGGTTTACAGCGCAGGAAACCATCCGTCACATAAAATGGTTCAGACCAGTGGATTTCTTCGGCATCCGGATCGTCGGTTGTCATTGCCCAGGTTTCATGGAACTCATTTCCGGGGCACCCCGGGCCGCCCCCCCAGCCGATGACCTGTGTCCAGAATACCCAGCATTTCCCGACCGGATCAATCCACAGCTGGATGTCTATGCAGCGCAGCCCGATGGATAATTTGCTCTCGATTACGAGGAGCGGTTCGCTCCAGGTTTCACCGTGGTCGTCGCTGCGCACGAGCAGATTGTAATTGCGCATATCCGGTTCCGCAATTCCGCCGGAATACCAGCCGGCCAGCAGATGTCCTTTTGCGGTTGCAACGATGGTTGGGCATCCCTGCCACAGGCGGTGCAGGGAGGAAAATCTCTCTTCCGGATGGAAATGTATGTTTCCCGGCTGTGATGGAAGCTCAATGGTTACTTTTGACATTTTCGCTCTTGTTTCCGTATCTGAACCTTGTTGTATTTGTTTAATATTATGATATATTAATGCAAGTATGGCAATAGCAAAAATGAGTTATTTATTGTATTTTTCGATACTGTCGGAGGAGAGCGATGGACAGTATTTACGGAAATGAGAGAAAAAACCGGGAGAAAGATCTTCTTTCCGCCGATCAAATTTCCCGGATGAAAATCGTTCAGAATGCATCGCCGCCACTGGTGCTCAATGTTTCCCACTGGAATTGCTTTTCCCCGTGGCATGTTCCCTTCCGGAAAGTTACGGATAATTTGCTGCTGTTCATCGAGAGCGGGGAATTTATCGTCAAGCCGGCAGATCGTGAGTTCCGGCTTCTGCCGGGGTGGGGCTGTTTGATTCCGGAGAATACGCTTCACTCCTACGAGCTCGCACCCGGTTGTTCGGAAAGCAGTTATTACATTCTGCATTTGTTATGTCTGCCCAATGATTTCATGACGTTTTTTCCGAAGTCCCCCTATCGGCTGCATTATCCGGAGGCGTTTTTTGAACATTTGCGGTATGGAATTGCGCTTCGCAACATGTATCCCGGCCATGCGGAAGTCTATGTGTGCGAACTGCTGCGGCTGCTGATCCGGGAGTGCATCGCCGATGAGGATTCCGTTTTCGGTGAAGCGGAAAGTTCCGATCACCGGATTCATCAGATTCAGGAGTTCATAAAATGCAACTACACCGGCAACATCAGCGCCCGTGACATCGCCGATGCAGTGGGACTCAAGGAAGTGCAGTGTCGCAGAATCTTTCAGAAAGAGACCCGGATGAGTCCGATGGAGTATCTGAACCGGCTGCGATTACTTTACGCGATGCATCTTCTGATCTGCAGCGACCGGAACGTCGGGGAGATCGCCTCAGCTGTGGGGTTTCATTCGGCGAGTTACTTTTGCCGCACTTTCCGCAAGTTTTATCGGAAAAGCCCGGAAGAACTGCGGAAGTTGTATCGCTGATTTCCGGTTCCCTGCGGCAGCCCGGCCGATGGATCCGGCATCCCGGAGCGGCCGCGAATCATGGAGCTCCGCGGTTCGGATGGTCTCACGCCGGTCGCACGCAGGAATAG
>CAZPWP010000097.1:0-7852 GCA_964590295.1 uncultured Victivallis sp. | reverse complement strand
TCGTCAACGCGGCCTGATCGAACGGGACATCGCTCCGGACCGGGCATGGAAAAGCGCCGTGAACGGACGCGGCGCATGGTGGAATTCGGGAGCCTCGCACAGGAACGAAGCATTCCCGAAACGCTGCTTTGACCATTCCTTACGGGACGCGAAGTGGAAGAAGTCCAGCATGATGGGAAGTGCCGGATACGGAACCGTACGTCCGGTGGTGTGAGAGGACGAGGAAATAAGAAATTTTCTTGATTTCCTCTCCTGCTCGATTATCAAGACTCCAACGAAATCATGGTGTGGCAGGTAAACTCCTCCCCCCAGGAAGCGAACTCAAACGGCAACGTCCTGCCATCGAGAACCAGCCACTCTATCTGCAGAAAATCCGTTACGCGCCGGCGTCGCAGCTGCTCGAATTCACCAGTCACTCCATCGGCGAAATCTGTGAGAAAGTCGATGTCCGGGATCCATTCCACTTCTCCCGGGAGTTCAAGCGGTACAACGAACGCTCGCCCTCTCTCTACCGTAAGATGCGACAGGGAGAACTCGAAATGAGACAACTCTTTCCCCGGAAAATAAAAACTCCCGGGACAATCGGTGTCAGCCTTTTACGGCCCCTGCCATCAACCCTTTCAAGAAAAACCGCTGACCGCAGAGAAAGACAATCAGCATCGGCAAAATCATAATCACCGAGCCGGCCATCAGCAGCCCCCAGGCCACATATCCTCCGGAACTCATCTCATTGAATCTCGACAATGCCACCGGCATCGTGAAAAGGTGCGGACTGTGGGTGACGATCAACGGCCACATCAGTGACTTCCAGTTGCCCATGTAGGTGAGAATTGCCAGGGTCAGCAGGGCATTTCTGGCCAGAGGAAGGATGACGTTCCAGTAAATTCCCCAATGGCCGCACCCGTCGATCATTGCCGCCTCCTCCAGATCCCGCGGCAAACTGAGGAAAAACTGCCGCAGCAGAAATGTGCCGTAAGCGCTGAAAAGTCCGGGCAGGATCAATGCGGCATAACTATCCACCCAGCCAAAGGAACGCAGCAGCAGAAACGACGGGATCATCGTCACTGTCCCCGGAATCATCAGTGTGGCCAGATAACCGAGGAAAATGCGGTCACGCCCACAGAAATTCATGCGGGCAAACGCATAAGCCGCAAGACTGCTGGTAAATACTTGTCCGACCGTGACGCTGACCGTCACAAAAAAACTGTTGGCCAGATTGCGGAAAAGCCGGCTTGCCCCGAATACCTCTTGATAGTTGGAAAAATCAAAAATGAAACAGAAGAGCGAAGAGAGATCCGACACATCCGCCTCCGGTGGCTGAAATGAGGTCAACACCATCCAGATCAGCGGAAAAATCGTCGTCATGCCGATCAGCACCAGCAGACAATAGACCAATAGATGTCCCGTGCAAAGTTTCATTGCCTCTCTCCTCCAAAACGCCAGTTCACCAGTGTGATGATCAGCACCAGCAGAAACAGCACCAGCGAAATCGCCGCAGCGTAACCCATATTGAACCAGACAAATCCATGATTGTAAATATAGTAACTCAACGTTGTCGTCGCGCCGGCCGGGCCACCCTGCGTCAAAACGAACGCGCTCTCAAAGCCTCCCTGAAACCCGTTGATCACCGACATGACGAAAATGAAGAAATTGGTCGGAGCCAGCATTGGCACTGTGATGTAAACAGTCTGTTGAAAACGGCTCGCACCGTCCATCCTGGCCGCTTCATAAAGTTCTGGCGGGATGTTCTGAAGTCCGGCCAGATACAAAAGCATGTTGCTTCCCCCCATGGCACACCACAATCCGATCAGAATCAAGGTCGGCTTTGCCCAGTAATAATCGGTCAGCCAGCCAGGGCCGTGGATACCGACCAAAGCCAGCAGCCGATTCATAATGCCGAGTTCCGGAGCGAAAATCAGTCCCCACAGCAGATACAATCCCACCCCGCCGCAGATCGTCGGCAGATAAAAAACCGTGCGGAACATCGCAATGCCGCGAAGTTTCCGATTCAACAGCAATGCGATGGCCAGAGAGACCAGCATGTTCAGCGGAATGCCCCCCATGAGGAAAAGCGTGTTGCCGAGATATTGCCAGAATTCCGGATCCCGGGCGTGCCAGACGCCGTCAATGCAGGTGAATCCAAGCAGATCGCGGAAATTTTCCAGTCCGACAAAAACCGGCGCATGAAAAATATCCCAGCGGAACAAGCTGAGCGCAAATGCAAAAAAAACGGGAATCAAGGTGAAAAGCAGGAAGCCGGAAAAATTCGGCATGAGATAGAGCCAGGCAATCAGGTTTCTGCGTATACTCTTCCGATTCATTTTGCTCCTCTCCTCTGCCGATTTATCCGAATTCTGCGGTTGGTCTCCGCAGCACATTGCCTCATTCCCTCCTCGGGCGACAGCTCGCCGATAAAAACTTCATTTCTGTAACGATAATAAACCGCCATCAGCTCCTGAAGATTTTCCACCCGCGGCGTGGGAGCCAGATGGGCCAATACCTTATGCAGAATCTGAAAATTATTCTTTTCATGCCCCGCCTCATCAATGAATCGTGCGGAAAAACTTTTACGGGCCGGAAACATCCGGCACCCCATCGCCATTTGAAATTTCTTCCGCAGGAGAAACTTGCAAAGTTTCCACGCCGCCTCCGGCTCCCGGGTCCCGCGGAAAATGCAGATTGCCTGGCTGCTGGCCCAATGTGCCTGCACCTTCACCCGGGGCAGAAGCGCGAATCCCCAATCCATGTCGCCGAGCTGTTCAAACAGCCGATCCCAGCGCATCGTGAAACTCAGCATCATTGCAGTTCGCTCCTGTCGAAAGAGGCTGATGGCATCCCCGCTGAGCACCGAATTGTCGGCGGCGGCGGGAATCAATCCCTCTTTCATCAAGGCAAGGTTCGTCTTGAAATAGTGGAGCATCTCCGGAGAATCGCAATCCGCCCAGCCGGTGACAGGGTCAAAATTTCTGGCGCCGAACACCTCGCACGGCAAATTGGTATCCAGGCCGTAGCGCCTCGGGCTGCCCGGCTCCGCCGGACGGGACAATTTTCGAAGATACGCCAGAAACTGCGGATAGTCCCAATCCTCCGGCGGGTCCGGCAGGCCGGCCTGACGAAGCAGACGGCGGTTGTAGACCAGGAAGGCGGCATCGATTCCAAACGGGACGCCGAACTGCTGTCCTCCGCGCCGGTACAGTTCCAGAATCTTCGGCGGGTAATCGGTCAGATCCAACTCGTGTTGAATTCGTTCCGACAGGTCGAGAAAGATATCGCGATCGGCAAATTCGTTGAAAGACTGCCCCATCCACATCAGATCGGGAGCAAGCCCGCCGGCGATCATTACCGTCACTTTCTGGTAGTAATTGCCGGCAGTTTCCAGCAGTTTTACCGAAATATCCGGATTCTCCTGCTCAAATTCCTGAATGGCTTCCCGGTAGATCGGCGAAGTTTTACTGCCGGTCGGAACAATGAGAACCAGTCGCCGCTGGCGGGATGAGCCGTCGGCAGCGGGGGTCTGCGTGAATACCAGATAGCCGCCGCCCAGCAGATACAACAGAATTCCGACGATCAACAGAATTTTACAGGAACGTTTCATTTCAAAATCCGCTTCAGCTTTTCCAGATTCCTCTTCCGGGCACCGGGAGTCAGGTACCATGTTTCATAAAATTCGACCTCGTCGTAACGTCCGGATCCTGCCAATGCGGCAACTTCATCAAAGATATCATACCCTTTCGGCGGCCATTGGAACAGAATCATCCCCTCCCGGAACACACCGATGCCAACCGGTCGGCCGTTGCTTTTTCTGGTGGCCAGGTAATCGGAGAAATCGGCGCCAACCATACTGACCCCGTCAACGGACCCTTCGGCAAAATATCGATCATAGAGCATCGGAATCGACAGAAACGGTTTATACATCAGAATATTTTTGCTTTGCATCGCCTGAGAATCCGCCTCACACTTCCATCCCTTCGGCGGCAGACCGGAGATCCATAGGGGGCGCCCGTCCGTCAACTTGCGGCACTCGCGGAAAAACTCCGCCAGCTTCTCCCCGCGAATCCGTTGAAGTTTCTCTGAATCCGCAGGCTCCTTCCAGATATCGACCCCATACCGTTTTCGGTAGAGATCCCGATTCTCCCGATTATAGCCGTAATTCTCATGATCGGTGATCGAATGCAGGTGACTGCGCAAATTGAACATGAATCCGTCGAAAGGATAATTTGCAAGTTCGGCGAATCGTGCGATTTTATGTTTCATCACCGCCGGCACGCTCAGTTCCGCCAGACCCCGGCAATACTTGTTCGCCCCGGGATATTTTGTCACATGCAAACCGATCACCCGATCCCCCCAATCCCAGGCGGCAGAGACCTTATCGTAAAATGCAAGCGGCAAAAGACGACTCGAAATTCCCCAGGTTGCCGGGACCTCCTCGCCTGCCGCATTGAAAATCCGGCATCCCGCTCCCTGTTCCGGCAGAGAGAAGGTCACATCCGCCCTGCGCTCCGGATACGGCTTGCGATGGACCAGCCTGATGTACGGCTTCCGGATTTTCAGGCGGTCTATCACAATCGTATTGCGACCGTCTGCCGTTCGACCGACCGTGAAAGTAAAATCATCCCCGCAAGGCTCCCAGACGCTGTTTTCGGTCGACGTCTGAATCTGGATCTCTTCCCTTCGGAAACGGATCGGCCGGGGAACCGGCCGGCTGATCAATTCAATCCTCTGAATGGGGATCTTAAGCGCCTCCTTCTCCAATTCAACCATTTCGGACTCATCGACGGTATCCGGCAACTTGGGATCCCGCATGGTAAAATATTCCGGATGGTCGACGAATGCCGGATTGCTCATCGCATCAAAATGATATCTTCGGGCAAGCGCCATCAATCCGGGATCCCGCGGCACGAAAAATCCGAGTCCGCCATCTTCAAATACGCTTTCCCAGGCCCAGACCTCCATGCCGTACTGATGGCCGAGCCGAATCAATTCCCGGCAGGGATCATACCGTTTCAACGTCTCGGCAAGACGCATTCCCTTTGCCGGCTCCTGCCAGTGGTACAGCGAACGGGTCCCGTACTGTACCCCGACCTTGCTGGGATAGAGAGTCAATCCGCGCACACTGACACGCAAATAGATTTTTTTCACTCCGGCCTGGGCCAGCTCCCGAATTCTGGCTTCCAGAAATTCGACAGGATAATACTTCGGACTCTCTTTTACACCATCTGACCACGCCCAGCCGGTGAAGTCCAGCGTCGTTGCAAACTTGAATTTCCGCGGCGTCTCCTGACCGTACGCCAGCAGAAGCAGCAGAGAACAGCCGAGGGAAAACAGTATTTTCTTCATAAACACATTCCTTTTCTTTGCATTTTGAACTTCTCTCCTTGAGGCTTTGTGGTTCTCCAATCAGAGTTACTCGACAAAGGAGTTCTTTTCTACTCCGACAATCGCTTGTCACCTATACATGGTATCTTTCTTATTTCAGGATTACCATCTGTTGTTTCAATGTGTCAAGCAGTCGTTCCGAAGGCAGTTGCCACGGCAGGAATCCGAAACGGTTGCAGAGGGCGGCGGCGGTGCCGGCGGCTTCCCCGGTCGCCATGCATTGCGCCTGAACTCGAAGCGAAGCGAACGCCTCCGGCGCCGCGGCACACAAGGCTCCGGCTGCAAACAGATTCGGCGCGGCGGACGAGTAGAGTGTACGATAGGGAATCCCGTAAGGCCGGGCAAGAAAAGTCACCTTCTGCCCGCTGCCGTCCGGAAGGTGGCAATCGACCGGATGCGCCCCGAGCGCCACCGTGTCGTCATAGCAGATTCCATGCAGAACATCTTCCGCGCGCAACCGGTATGCGCCCCGCAGTTCGCGCGCTTCGCGCTGGCCGACCGTTGTCGCAGTCTCCTGCAGATACGCCCCGGCAAACGCCGGGTCACTGCGGCGAAAGAGTTCCACCAGCAGCGGAATCTGTCGCCGCAACTCCACTTCCAGTGCACTGAAGGCAAAGGGATTCGTGATATCGGCGCTTCCCCGCGTGCAGTTGACGCTCACCTCATGCGGGCGGATCGTACTGCCCCATACCGTCCAGGGCCCGCCGAAATTGGAGATCAGCGACTCCTCCACCGCGCGCGACAGTTCCTTGCGCAACTTTGCATTGGCATAACGAACGCCGTCTTCCGCCATCAGAATATTCAGACGGTCGGTTTCCACACCGCCGAGTTTGAAAATCAACGAGAGGGGTTGTGAATTCGCACGACTGCGCGGCTGCCACAAAGCGGAGGAGCCGGCGATCAAAGAACCGTTTCCCGTGCAATCAATATAATAATCTGCCGATAATTTCCGCCGCGCCCCGTTGGAACTGACCGTTATCGAGCACAGTGTCCCGTCATCGGAAAAACGGGTTTCGACCACGGTTGCATGAAACAGCATCATCACGCCGGCGCTCCGCAGCAGATCAAGGGCCGTGTATTTGTAAACTTCCGAATCGAACGGAATGTTTCCACTTGGCAAATCGGTGACAGCCCCGTTCGCCTTTCGCATTGCTTCAATGAATTCCTGCGGAATTCCGCCGACAATCCGGCGTCCGGCAGAGTTGAATTTTGAAATCGGGCCGACCAGTCCGGCAGTTGCCAGCCCGCCGGGGAAACCATATCGCTCCACCAGAATGGTCCGGGCACCGGTTCGGGCAGCGGCAACCGCGGCACAGATTCCAGCCGGCCCGGCACCGGCAACACAGACTTGAAATTTTTCCGAGCACATGTTAAAATATCAATCTCACCCGTTCGGCCGTGTAATAGGAATACAGAATACAACTGTTGTCACGATCAACCATGCTCTTTCTTGTTTTCATTACATCCATTGAACTTACATGGCAATCAGTCCAGCCGAAGTTCGCCCGATTGAGATGTTGAAAAATCACGTTTTGTCCGCTATTGGTCAGCCAATAGGAGATCTGACGCTTGGGATCAATCGGATCATCGCAGTTGTACGTATCCGTCAAGAACGCCTTGCTGCTGCCGCGAAGCCGTTTGAAATTCAGAATCGTTCCGGTATTGGTTGCGGGATAAGTGTAGATAAATCCGTTGCCGAAATAATCCTGCCACTGTTCCGGATAGCGGGCAACCCCATAGGTTCGGACAAAATCAGCGTCAGCCGTTTGGTCATACTTGTACGGAGGCATGGCCGGACAGAGACCGACATTATAGTTGTTGAGGTGTCCGGACGTGGCCAGCATCTTCATCCAGGTCCGCGCTCCGGAATAGCCTCCTCCGGATTCCGGACGCGAGTAAAAGATTCCGTCGAAGTCATTCACATATGCGGCAATGCTGTAGAGCACCTGCTTCTGATTGGAGGTGCACTGGGCGCTCTTCCCCCGTTCCCGCGCCATGTTCAGCGCCGGCAGCAGCATCGACGCCAGGATCGCTATGATTGCAATAACGATTAGCAATTCTATAAGAGTAAAAAAGTTATGCTCTCTTCTCCGCCAGTTGGATTCCTGCGGTTTTCCATTTTCGTTCCCTGCTGGCGCCGCATTTTTCAGAAGTCCGGACTTGTACTCTTTCATCGCTTTCCTCCCATTGCCTCTGGTTGCCACACGACTCTCATTAATAGCCCGTCTGCTATAATTATATCATATCTCTCCTTTCTTGTCAATATGTGCGATATATTTTTTCTGAAAAAATTTTTCCTGTTGCGGAGGAATAGATTTTCAACCGGAGGATCAGCAGGAAGTTGCCTCTTCTCCGTTTTGAGCCATAAATCAGAGGCCTCTTCGACGGTCTTTGCCATACGTCACACCTCTTTCACGCTCTGTTAAGCGCGGTCAGCGCCGCGAGCGCATGTGAGAGGACTGCTTTGCGGAACGCG
>CAZPWP010000096.1:0-7856 GCA_964590295.1 uncultured Victivallis sp. | reverse complement strand
CGCCTCAAGATTTTCAATCTGCCGGACAACAATATCAAAATCATCATTTGAGGCGAGTTTTTCACAAACTGCAGAAGAGGCGAAAAATTTCGATTTTCCGGAGAGGCGGAGTAGATCCTCCGCGACGAGAGGGCGCAGGTGGACGGGGCGACCGCCCCTTTCTGCATACAGCCGCCCCGGAATTGTTTCCAGGGAGCATCAGAGTTTCTCCATCGCCAGCAGCGCCTCCTTCCCGCTCATGCCGAGTTTCACCCCGCAGGCGGAAGCGGCAGCGCTTGCCGCGATCACCTTCGCTTCGACCATGTCCGCGAAGCAGCCGACACCGGTGACGATCGTGAAACGGTCGCCGAATTTATCGGCCGCGGCGGTGGAAAAGTAGCCGCAGCCGAGGTTCGCCGCGCGCCCCTGAATCAACAGAATCGCCCCGTTCGGTGTCGGAATCCGCACTCCGTTGAAGAGCACTCCGTCGATATCGAGCTCGCAGCGTTCCATGCGTCACTTCTCCCCGTCGTCAAACTTATAGTTGTCGCCCCAGCCGTAGTGTTCGACCACATAGTCGACATCCTTGTCGCCGCGGCCGGAGCAGGTCGCCAGGATCGAACCGTAGGGATGAGTCTTGGCCCACTTCATCGCGTAGGCGACCGCGTGCGCACTCTCCAGCGCCGGAATGATTCCTTCGTACCGGGAGAGCTTGAAGAAGGCGTCCACCGCCTCTTCATCGGTGCAGGTCTCATAGTTGACCCGGCTGAGGTCCTTCCAGAACGCATGTTCCGGCCCGACGGAGGGATAGTCGAGGCCGCTGGCGATCGAATAGACCGGCGCCGGACCGCCCGCTTCATCCTTGAGCATATAGCTGTCGAAGCCGTGCATCGCCCCCGGTGTACCGAAGGTCAGCGACGCGGCATGATCGCCGAGATGGGAACCGTGCCCGAGCGGTTCGACTCCGTAGAGGTCGACCGGATCGGCAAGGTAGGCGGCGAAAGAACCGACCGAATTGCTGCCGCCGCCGACACAGGCGCAGACCGCGTCGGGGAGCTGGCCGGTCATCGACAGGAACTGCTCGCGCGACTCCTCGCCGATGCAGAACTGGAAGTCGCGCACCATCAGCGGAAACGGATGCGGTCCGAGTGCCGAACCGATGCAGTAGATCGAATCCTTGTAGTTCTTCGCGTAGGACTCAAAGGCGGAGTCGACCGCCTCCTTCAGCGTCTTCAGCCCGGAGGTGACCGGAACAACCTTCGCCCCGAGGATCTTCATACGGGTCACGTTGGGCGCCTGCTTGGCGATGTCGACCTCGCCCATGTGGATTTCACACTCCAGGCCGAAGTAGGCGGCGGCGGTGGCGAGTGCCACGCCGTGCTGACCGGCACCGGTTTCGGCGATCAGCCGCTTCTTCCCCATGAACTTGGCGAGCAGTCCCTCACCCATGCAGTGGTTGAGCTTGTGCGCGCCGGTGTGGTTGAGATCCTCGCGTTTGAGATAGATCTGGCAGTTGCCGAGCCGCCGCGAAAGCCGGTCGCAGTGGTAGACCGGCGTCGGCCGCCCCTGAAACTCCCGCCGGATGCGGCGAAGCTCGTTGATGAAGTAAGCGGAGCGGCAGATCGACTGGTAAGCGTCCTGAATCTCCTGAAACGCGGCCAGAAGTTCCGGCGGCAGGTAGGCGCCGCCATACTGGCCGAAGCGACCGTCGGGAGTGGGGTAATCGCGGAAATAACGTGAATAGTCCATGATTTCAACTCTTTCGTAAATGGTGAATCGTGTATGTTCCAGTTCCGGCTCCCGGGATTGCCGGGGGCAATTTCATCTGTTAAGTATACCATGCCTGAAGCCGGATTTCAAGTAAAGTCGGTGGAAATCTCCAAAATCCCGGCGCCGTTACTCTTTGCGGAAGAGGCCGCTGGTCCACTCGCGGAGCGTGCGGCGTTCGAGTTCGCGGAAACCGAGCCGGCAGAAGGCCTCGCTCAATTCGTCGAACTCCCCGGTGAGGATTCCGGCCAGAGCGAGGTAACCGCCCGGCCGCACCCAGGAGACAATATTCTCCCGAAAGGCAATCAGCAGATGGCCGAGGATGTTCGCACAGACCAGATCGTACTTCTCCGGACGGCCGGCATAGACCGCGGCGTCCCCCACCGTCGGAATCACATCTGTAATCCGATTCCGCTCCAGGTTCTCGCAGCAGACTTCGACCGATTCGGGATCATTGTCGAAGCAGTCAACCGGAGAGTAGCCGAGCAGCGCTCCCGCAATGGAAAGGATTCCGGAACCGCAGCCGACATCGAGCAGGCTGTTCACCTCCGGATCATCCGCCAGACGATCGATCACTTCGAGGCAGTGAAAGGTGGTGGCATGCTGCCCGGTACCGAAGGCCATGCCCGGATCGATCTCCAGAATTTTCCGCCCCGGTTTCTTCTCGCACTCCAGCCAGCTCGGCTTGATAATGAGCCGGTCGGAGATGGGGATGAGGTGGAAATACTTCTTCCACGCCTCGGCCCAATCCTCTTTTTTCATTTCGAAGGTTTCGATGGCACTCACCTGGACACCGAGCGGTTCCCAGTCGCGAAGCGCACTCCGGAGTCGTTCGAGGTCGGCGGCGGCGCTCTCCGGATCCTGGGCGTAGACGGTGTGGATGACGCGCGGATTCTCCCGATCCACCCAGCTGCTGAAATCGAGTTCGAGAGCGGCGAGCATCTCCGCGGTCAGATTGAAATTCCCGGACTCGTCGCAGACCTTGATGCAGTAAAGCATATCATTCATGATGAATTACGCTCCTGTTCTCTGAATACGAATTGCACGTGATTTATTGTAGCACGCGAACCGTATTTTTCCACTGCAGGACGTGAAATCGATGCAAATATTCCCGTTCCTCCACATGCGACAAGACGCCCGCCCGGCGCCACAACGATCCGGATTCGGCGGTGATCCGCCTCTCTGCTCCCGCCCGTTCGATCCCTCGCCGCACGGCTGCCGGGTTTTGCGGATCACGCTGGTTCCGGAAGAACCCTGAGCCTTCCCCACCGTCTCAGACGGCCGCTATGCCGCTCTGGAACTGGTCGAATTCGAATCCCGGTGGGGGGCCTCCTTCCGGGGGCGGCTTCACAACCGCTGGCTCTATCCGCATCAGGCTGGTCATCGCGGTTCCGGAGTGAAACAACTGAAGTTTCCGTTCCCGGCTGCTGCCTCCCTGCGAAGACTTCCTGCCGCATTCCCATCGTCCCTTCGCCTGAACCGCGATTCCGGTCCATTTCGGAAATTATCCGGAAATCAATTTTCCCTCCTTGAAAAATAACAATATTATTGTAAATTAATTGCAATTCCAACCATTACGGAGGTTTTGCATGAGTACGAATCGAGAGTGTCCGCTGATTCCGATGGGAGCGGTGACCGGCAAACCGGACCACAGGATGATTTCCGAAACGCTGACCGCGTTGCGGGAGGTCGGAATCACCCAGTATCTGATCTATCCCCGTTCCGGGTGCGAACTGGAATATCTGAGCAGCGAATGGTTCGATACCTGCCGCTTCTTCCTTGAAGAAGGTGAGCGGCTCGGATTCACCTCGATGTGGCTCTACGACGAATTCAACTGGCCCAGCGGCCAGTGCGGCGGCAAAATCATGCGGGAAAATCCCGATTACGCGCTTCATTATCTTCAGGTGCTCGAAAAAGACGGCCGTTTCCTCTTCCGCAGGAGCTGCAATCCCGCCCGCCCCGATGTGCTCAACTCCGACGCTGCGCGCGCCTTCCTTCAGTCCACTCACGAAAAATACGCCGAACACTTCTCGCCGCTTTTCGGTCGGCTGATCAAGGGCTTCTTCACCGACGAACCCGCCTTCCTCTACGTCTGGCACGGGGAGCGTGATCCGGCGGAGCGGTTTCGGATCGCGTACTATCCGGGCCTCGAAGAGGATTACGCCGCTCTGACCGGAAACCGGCTTGAGAACGACATTGCATGTTGCCTGAAAACCGGATGCGACCCGTTCTGGCGCCCCTTCGTTTATCAACTGCTCGGCAACCGCTTCCGCGATGCTTTCATGCGGCCGGTACGCGACTGGTGTACGGCTCACAATCTGTTCCTGACCGGACATCTCATGGATGAATCCTCCACCGGCAAATCCCTCGCCGCCAGCGGGCGCCCGCTCGAGATCATCGAGCAGTTCACCCTGCCCGGCATGGATGAAATCTTCACCCGGCAGTTCAACGACAATATGGAATGGCTCACACTGGCCACCGTCGAACATGGGATCCGCCATGCCGGTAACGGCGGTCTCGCCGAACTCTTCGCACTCGGTCCGGCGGATATGACGCTTGCCCGCATGAAGAAGATGATTCGCCTCACCGGCATGTTCGGTGTCGATCACTACGTGCTCGCCGTCGCTCAGCTCGACATGCGCGGCAATGTGGAAAAAGGAAATTACTTCAACCCCTACTCCCGTACACAACCGTGGTTCCGTGCGCTGAAGCTGCTCGGCGACGATGCCGTGCTCTCAGCCGAAATCGCCGGGAAACGGTTCACGCCGGAGATCCAGATCCGCTATCCCCGCACGTTGCGTCCCCTGGACGATCTGCTGATGCAGCTGGTCGAGCGCCAGCGGAATTGGAGTGTGATCAACGAAGAAGCCCCCGGCAATGCCGTATTCATTCTGCGTCTGGAACAGGAAGGTATCAGCGAAGAACGTTCCGGCAGAACCTGGAGTTCGGTCGGAGAGTTTCTGAACGATCTCGACGAGATGGCGCCACTTCGTGTGTATGTGACCGAACCCAACGGCAATCGTGCCCGGGACCTCTTTCTGCGCAGCTACGGCGACGGCTCCACCGAAGTGGTAAATCTCTCCCGTTCTTCGGAGGTACGTGTTCTTCAGCTACACCGCAACGGGCAGATCATCTCCTTCGCGCTCGCGTTTGATGGAACCGCCTCGTTCGGCGGCTGGCAGGTGGAACTCGACCGGCCGAATCTGAAACGGCTGGAGTTCGAAGATGGTTTCTGCCGGTTTGTCGTCCGGGAAACGCTTCCTGCGGTAACATTGGCTTTGCGCGACTACGGCGGCCGAGTGGAACTCCTGCTCGACGGCAAACCGATCGAAGCGAAACCGGCATGCACTTCGCTGCCGCAGGGGTTCCGCGAACTTTACCGGGAAACCCGTCCTTCCGATCTTCCAGCTGGAGAACACCTCCTTGAAATGGCGGCTCCGGCCAGGGATTATCTCTACCTGCCCGCGGCCTTCCTCATCGGAGATTTCAGCGACAATGACGACGGACTTCGCCGTTATACCGGCAACGGCGCCGGTCTGAAAAACTACATCGGAAAACTGATCCAGCGGGGGGAAGTGACCATCCCTGCCGACGCGACACTGCTGCGTCTGGAAACCGACAACTTGTTTACCGAACTTTTCCTTGACGGGGAAAGCCTCGGCGAGCGCGCCTGGCCGCCGTTCGCCTGGCGGATTCCGGATCAATTCGCCGGCCGCCGGGTACAGCTCCGGCTGGAACGGTACACCTCCTGCGGGCCGATGTTCGACACCCGGGCATTTGAGCCGGAAGTGGCCGGCAGTGACTGGTTTCAAACCTACGCGCCGCAGGGCGACATACGGCATCCGGTTGCAGAACCGGTGTTCGAATAGACGGAATTCCGTTCACACAAAGGAGTTGTCGATCACCACGGCGATCAGCACCTGCGGATCGCGCTGCCGGAGCGTCGCAAGCAGACGCTCCTGCAGTTCGTGGTAAGAGAGCGGGCAGCTGCGCGGCACCAGCAGGTTGAACTTCAGTCGCAGGTATTTCTGACTCCGGAACATCCGGAAGTCGTAAATCCGGAAGCGGGCGTCGATCGATTCCGCCGCTCGGGGGGCGGCGAACCGCCACTCCTTGAATTCGGGGTCGTCGCGGTCGAAGGGATCGCAGTGAAGCGTCAGTCGGACCGGCAGCGCCAGTGCGACCTGGCGTTCAGTATTCTCAAGGAAATCGTGAATCTGCACCGGATCGCAATCGGAATTCACCTCGGCGTGGGCGGTGGCGAAATAGCGGGCTGGACCGTAGTTGTGTATGATGAGCTCGTGGACACCGCAGATGTCGGGATTTTCCAGCATCTTGCGCTCCAGCTCCTCGACCAGTTCACGGTCCGGACACTCGCCGAGCAGCGGATTGATCGTATCACGTACCACCTTGATGCCGCCGACGATAATCAGCAGCGCAACGATGACACCGGCGATTCCATCGGCGGGAAAAGAGGTGAGGCTGTCGAGAAACACCGCGCTCAGGACCACGGAAGTGGTCAGAATGTCGCTCAAACTGTCGAAGGCTGTCGCCTGCAGCACCGTCGAATTGATCTTCCGCCCGAGCGTGCGGTTAAAGAGGACATCCAGAATTTGACCGGCACCGCGAGCGCGATCGTCACCATGCCCCGGAAGGAGACCTCCGTCTCGACCGGGTGGAAGATCCGCTCCGCCGATCCCTTGAGAAAATTGAGTCCGACCGCGATGATGATGACGGCGACCACCAGCCCGGCGACATATTCGAGCCGTTCGTGACCGAATGGATGTTCATCATCGGCCGGTTTCGTCGCCAGCTTGAATCCGAGCAGCGCCACCACAGAGGAACCGGCGTCGGAGAGGTTGTTGACCGCGTCCGCCATGATGGCGATACTGCCGGAGATCACCCCCACCGTCAGTTTGGCGGCAAACAGGCCGACGTTGCAGACAATGCCCACACTGCCGACTAGTACGCCGTAGTGCTCGCGCACGGCGGGGACGTCGATTTTCTCCGAATCCTTCACAAAGAGCTGGACCAGCAGCTGCATCAACATGAGGATACTCTCCTCGACAGAATGAAAAAATTCCGGCCCGTGCCCGACATGCCGCCGGAACCGATTTCAGCGCCTCGCTTTCGCTGAGCCCCGCGCGCTCGGCGGCGAGGAACAGCGCGTGCCGGCTGTCGATCGGAATTTTCTCCCCCTTCCTCCGGCAGTACGCCGCGATCGAGCCGAGGTCCTCCGCCGGGAGCGTGAGTTTGAGCTCGCGGCCGTTCTGCGTTAGAATGTTCTCCCCGACCCGGAACAGCCGGAACGGTTTCGGGGAGGAGCCGCCCGCGAGCGCGTCGCCGAGCGCGAGCCCGTCAAAAATTGCGTAGTCCATTGCGCAAACCCTTTCTCAATGTCCTTTTTCCAGATGCCGTTCCGCCTCGCGGATTCCCTGGTCGAGAACCCAGCGGTTCTCCGGCCACCATTTGTCCGCCCGCTGCGGCCGGGTGCGGCGGCAGAGGGCGAACACCGGGATCAAATTTCCATCGCCGTCCGTGGTGGCGAGAAGATTCTTTTTCATGCCGGGAGAGCCGGGGCGGAACAGCTTGATCCCCGACATTTCGAGCTCCGCGGCTTTTTGCCCGTAGGCCATGCGGTGGATCGGAATGGTCAGCGCCGCCTTGTTCTTCGCCTGAATCGGCCCGCCGAACTCCTTGTGTGCGCCGATGTATGACAGGCACTCGATCGTCGCGCCGCGCTGCGAGCAGGCGGTCACTCCGGTGAAGTCCGCGATCTGCCGCCAGAGGCGGCGGCCGCCCTTTGCCCTGGCATTGCCGCGCGCCTTGTTGACAACAACCGTCGACCACGTTTTGAAGAGCGGAAGCGTGTCGGAGAGCCGCAGCATCAGCACCCGGAGACGGGCCGACGCGAGGGCGTTGGGGATGGAGCCGATAATCATGATTTCCTCCTGGTGAGCGGCAACGTGCCGCTCCGGTTGTGTCGCGGCGCTCCGCTGTCGCGCCTTGATCGGAAGACAACCGCCCGGCCGCGAGGGCGCAAAAAAGCGCACCCGGCAGATTTCGAATCTGTCGGGTGTGCACCGGCGGGCTGTTCAGCGCCCGGATTG
>CAZPWP010000095.1:0-8047 GCA_964590295.1 uncultured Victivallis sp. | reverse complement strand
CATCTTTGGGAATATATACGGATCGAAAAATTCCAGAATGCCATCTGTGATACGAGAGCGGATGTTTCCAATGCCGTCGGCAAAGCGCCCGCGGAACTGTCATCAAAGAAAATAAGGAGGAGGGTATGAAACGAAATTTTACTCTAATTGAGTTGCTGGTCGTAATCGCGATCATCGCGATCCTGGCGGCCATGCTGCTGCCGGCCCTGAACCAGGCGCGCGATAAGGCAAAGAACATCGTCTGTACCAACAACCTGAAACAACAGGGATCCCAAGTGCAACTTTATATCGGAGATTACGATGGTTACATCGTCCCTGCCCGTACCGCCAACTATATGGACTTCGGCAGCGACTGGACCAACACCTATGCCAGAATGCTGGGGGTTCTGTACAGTGGAATGGACAAGGGGGGAAATAGCAATGCTCAAATCTACCGCTGTCCCTCCTCTACCCAGTCCTACCTCCAGATTCTCGGTATGGATTACTGGTGGTATGGTGGGTATGGATTCAATTGCTTCAACAGTACGATCAACGGCGAAAGTTATGCCGGCCTGATGAGTTCTCTCAACGAAAATACGGCATACCCGCGGAAAATTTCAGCAGTTCCTTCTCCCTCGAGTGTCATGGCAGTCTGCGATGTTACAGAAAATTCCAACGCCTACTACAGCAGCGGGAATGTCTCCACCACCGGTACATATCCGTTACTGCGCCATGGCGGCGGGGGAAACATCTGCTATCTGGATGGACATGTAAAATACCGCAACTTTGCGGAATATAAAAATCGTCTTCAGAAAGACGGCAGTGCGGATTGTGTCGCCTATTACAAACGTCTTGGGCAAGATTGATCTCCTGCACATGAACAGAAAATCACAACAATTTGCTATCTAGGAGGTTGACCGCTCATCGTCCTTTGATCTTGAATTATTTCAAGGCAAAAATGAGGGTCTCATAAAGAAGATAAACAAAAAAACGTAAAATAGAGGGTTCAGCCCCTTGACTTTTACATAACAGAAAGGATCAACGATGAAAAAATACCTCTGGATTGCCGCTGCACTCGAAATTGTACTTGCGGGAAACGCCGCGGATTCCATCCTGACCGGAAACGCACGGATTTATGGGGATAACCGCCCGTCCATCGATACCGGTGCGACATTGCGTTTCATCACGGAAGGCCCCTTCGCCACCGACGGGGAGCTGCTCAAAACCGGCAGCCGTCCCAACGGAACCAACCGGGCGTTGCTTGACGGCAGTATCGGCCCGCGGGGGGAAACCCTCGCCTTCAGCTCATGGAACAAGGGAAAAACAGCCGACTTCGTCATCGACCTCAAGGAACAGTATCTCGTGACGGCTGCGGAACTGTGGGCAATTGAGGATCCGCAGCGTTCGGTACAGAGCTTTGAAGTTCTTCTGAGCAATGACGGAACGAAATTCATTTCGGTCGGAACCTGGACCAATCCCGGAACCCTCAAAAGCGGCAATCAGGGCAAACAGTTCTACGGAATCCCCCTCACCCAGCAACTGGAAAAACCGGCTCTGGCACGTTTCGTAGAGTTCAGAGTGACAAAAAATCCGAACCGGCACCAGATGATCCTCGCCGAAGCAGTCGTCCTCGGCCGCGTATCGACCTCTTCCGACGCCGCGCTGTTGCCCGAAAATCAGCGCCCCGACGTGAAACTCAAAGCCCGGGGCATTCAGGAATCGGCGGTGACACTCGATTGGAGCGAGTTCGTCGGCAACAATGCCAGGGCATACCATCTGTATGAATCGGATAAGCCGTTTCGACGGATTGATGAACCGGGAGTGACACTGAAAAAAACGTTCGGTGCGAATATCAGATCAACCATTCTTTATCCGATGGTTCCCGGTACCGTCCGTTACTGGGGAATCTCAGCAGAATATGAGGACGGCAAATCCCCGACCGTGCAGGCAATCCGGTATCAGGTTCCGAAGCCGTTTCAATGTGATCGATTTGGCGACATGCTGGCGATTAATCATTACTGGGGCGGCGGTGGAGCCAGACGCCATCCGCAACGTCCGCACATCGAAGCCTGGGAACAGGTTGCGCTGGATCTGCTCAAGGAAACCCCTTTCAAGCAGATCCGCTGGTGGCTGGCGACACCGTCCGTCGTGGAAAAACTCTATGAGAACGGCATCGGCATCACCCCGAATCCCAATCAATTCGGCTATCGCGATGGTTTTCCGATGGGAGCCTACGGGTTCACCGCGGGCAACGAGCCGGACGGTTCAGGAAAACCGATGGAGGTCTACAACAATTCTCTCAAAAAGGCGTATGCGGAAGGGAAAAAACTTTCTCCGGAAGTAGTGATTTCCGCCCCCACAACCGGCCTGGGATGCCGCTCTCTCGAATGGCTGGACAAGTTTTATCAGGCCGGGATGAAGGAGTACTTCGATGTGATGGATCTTCACACCTACACCAAGCAATCCGCCGACTACCCGGTTCCGGAGGGCTATCCCCCCGCCGCACCGGAGACCCTGTTGACTCTGATTCCCCAGGTTCGTGAAATCATGAAGAAGTACGGTGATGAGACAAAGCCGATGATCTCAACCGAATTCGGGTATACAGACTGCGCCAACTCCAATCCCTCCGGCAACATCACCCGTCGCGAACAGGCGGAGTTCCTGATTCGCGGGCTGAGTCTCCACTATGTTCTCGGGTTCAAGCGAGTCTATGTCTACAGCTTCTGGGACGAGGGCAATGACAAGAATTACACGGAACACAGTTTCGGCATGGTCGACTATTACATGCAAAAAAAACCATCCTACTATGCCAGTTGCGTTCTCGGGAAAATGCTCGGGGAGTGCACAACCTTTACTCCCGTCGATGGGATGAGCTCTCCCGATTACGGCTGGAATTTCCACAACCCCGTCACTGGACAATATGTCGCGGCAGTATGGAATGGCGCCACGCCGCGTCTCGGGACATTCGCAACAGCCCCGGGCAAAGTGGAAATCGTTTCGATGCTCGGGGATCGTTCAGCTGCCCAGACCGGCGACAACGGTCAGTTCCGGGTTCGTTTCGGATCCGGCCCGGTCTACCTTGTTTCCACGGCTCCTTTCCGGCTTCTCGAGGCAAAAAATATCGAAGAAAAACAGATCGTGGCCGCCGCATCTCTGACGCTCCATGTCCCGGAGGTGGCAACCGGCCGCGGTGACAGTGCAACCATTCCGGTCAAGATTTCCAATGCATCATCCGAAGCGTGCACGGCGAAAATCACGCTCGAAGATGCTGCCGGCAAGCCTCTGGAATCCCGTGAGCTCTCCATTCCGGCGCAGGGAGAAGCGAAAACCGATTTCAACTACCGTTTCGGAAATAATATTCTTGAACCGGTCAAAGTCAACATCGGCTACGAGGATACCTCCGGGTCCCGTTATCAGGAGAAAACAATCTACCTGCGGAAGCTTGCGACGACGGCAGGAATCCGCGAACGGCGGATGGCCGGTGTGAGCACCCCGATCTACTCCCTTGCCTCTGACGTCCTTGAACTGACGGTGGATCCGGCACGAGGCGGCCGGATTCTGGAAATGCAGGATCTCGAGCATGGCGGTAATCAGCTGCAACTCGACTACTCACAACTTCCAGTTCTTCCCAGCATTCCCTTCGCATACTGCCTGTGGGACCGGCTGACCTGTACTACCACCCCGGAACTCTCGGTAAAACGCAATGATCCCTATCAGGCTGAAATCGCAGGAGACTCCCTGACGCTGGTCGCGGGGAAAGAGCTGCAACTAACCAAGCGCTACACGGTTACAGGAAATACGGCAACACTTGAACTTTCTGTCGGAAACAACTCCGGCAAGGAACAGATTTTCAAGTATTACATGCATCCGGAATATACTGTGGGAGGAACCGGAGACAGCACAGTCGATGAACTTATCTTTCCGGTCAACGGCAAAGAACAGGTAATTCCATTCTGGTCCGGACTCGGGGAACGCAATACCCCGCCGATCGACCGGGGATACTGGCGTGTATTCGACAAGGCCCGAAAAATAGAACTTCGACAGGAGTTTGATCTCAAAACGTTCACTCCGCCGCGCCTGTGGTTCGGTATCGGGGCCTACAATCTGGAAATGGAGACCTTTCCGGTAACTCTCGCCCCCGGAGCAGTCTGGAACAGCAAGCTCACTTGGACACTCCGATAATCGCCCCACCTCTCCCCTGCCTCCGTCAGCAGCTCCAATCGGGGCGGGCTGCCGGATCTGAAGCGCAGGGAGTCTTCCCTTCCGCAATCAGCGTCAGCTCAGCGGCGTCCCCTCCCCGCTTCCCCCCTGCCCCTCTTCGCCGCCCCATGCAGCACCAATTCTGCAAAGTCATAATTCGACAGGAACTTCCCGCCATCTTGCGCCGGTGCGGGAAACCGGTTCGGAGCCTTTGCCTTCCCTCCGGCGGGAGCTGTTTTCTCGTTTCGCCCAAAAGGTGATAAAAAAATAAGTAATGTAACATCATTGCAATTGCTTTTCCTCGTGTTTTCGCCTATAATTAATATAACGAAACAATCGATAAGGAGACGATGATGAATACACTGCCGGGCAGCTTCATCGCAACAGGCAACATTCCCAGGGCGACAACCGGTTACCATGAGGAGCCGTTGTCGCTGCTCTTCGGCATGTGCAACGGCGCCATGCAATTCAACAACCGGGTCTTTCTGTACGGCGACCGAATGATCCGGGTGAACTTGAACTGGATCCGGGACTACATTCTCACCATGAAAGGGTTCCGTTATACGGAACCGGATCTGGTCAGTTTCCCGGACCTGCTGCTGGAGAAACAGCATCCGAAAGGTTTTTTCTATGAGATCATCGCCCCCCTCACAGACGGGCATTCCGGCCGGCCGTGGGTGGAAAACGGCGTGCGTCATCAAATTTCCTCCCCGGAATGCTGCTATTATGAAGAGGGGCTCGACTTCGGTCTCTGCCGCCTCGAACTCGAGGCCGACATCGAATATCTGATGGTCGAAGGGGTCTGCATGATCTGGCAGGCGACCGGGGACGACGACTGGCTGAAACGCAATCTGCCGCGGGTCGAAAAGGGGTTGCGCTACATCGTCACCGATCCTCTGCGCTGGGACTCCGCTCATGGTCTGGCCAAGCGGCCGCGCACCCTCGATACCTGGGATTTCCTGGACAACCCCCGTTCTTCGACCGACCGGGCGATCCATCCTGACGACCCCATGGGAATCTTCCACGGAGACAACACCGGTCTGTATCACTCCAAGCTGCTGATGGCGAAACTCTATCGCTATCTCGGCGATGAAACATCCGCCGTCCGGCACGAGGAGGAGGCCGCCGCGCTGCGCGAACGGATCATGAAGTATCTGTGGAACGGCGACTTTTTCCGCCACTTTCTGCCGCTGGACAACGTGGACTACGGCGTCGATGAAGAGCGGCAGATGAGCCTCTCCAACGCCTACGCGCTGAACAGAAAGATCCTCGATTTCGATCAGAAGCGGCGGGTGATCGCCTCCTACCGGGCGATGCGGGAGAAATATCAGGGCGAACTTGACGACTTCCGCAATCTGGAACCGCCCTACCCGGTCTTTCACGGCAGGAAAGCCGGAACCTACGTCAACGGCGCCATCGCCCCGTTTGTCGCGGGGCAGCTGGCGCTCGGCGCGTTCGAAACCGGCGAAGAGGCGTACGGCGTGGACATTTTGAAACGGATGGGGCGCAAAATCAGCCGCGACGGAAAAGTGGCGTTTCTCTACGACTACTCCGGCAACGACATCGGCGGCGGACCGCGCTGCTGGTGCGGCGCGGAGCTCATGCATGCCGAATGCGCCGGCCTGGCGGGGGTGGTGGACAACGGCAAGCTGTTCCGCGACGTGACGCTTTCGCCGCGCTTCGTCGCCGCCGGGGAGAAAAAGGCACACGTCCGCCTCGAATATGCGGCGTCGCGCGCCGCGGTGGAATACCATTACACATGGGATGCAGAGAAAGGAGAAATCACCTTCACCCTGCTCTCGCAGCATGAACGGTGCCGTCTGCGGATGCTCCTGCCGAACAATGCCGGTACCCCCTCGTGCCGCATCGACGGGATGCCGGTTCCCGGACGCCTCGAACAGGTGGGAAGCAGCCGGTATCTGGTGATTGACTCATTCCCGGCAGAAAAGAAGGGGGTCATTGATTTTGAATGATTTACGGAGTCATTCTACTTCTTTTAACCGGCCTCTGCTGGGTCGGGACCGGCATTACCGTCAGCCAGGCAGCGGCGGAACGGCTGGATATGAATTTCATCCAGTTCGGGGCCGCGCTGCTGGTTGCCGCCGCGGCGGCCGGTTCCATCCTGTTTCAGCCGTCGCTGGCCGGAACTCCGCTTCAAAAAGTGCTGATCTGCGGAGCCGTCCTGCTTGCCGGCATGAGCAATTATCTGATGTTGAATCTGATGCGTTGCGCCATGGTTCTCGGGGACAATGGCGCGGTATGGGGCATCACGCAGAGCGCGCTGCTCTGCCCGTTCGTGATGGGGATGCTGTTCTTTCAGGTGGCGCCGACCTGGAACCGGCTGGGCGGTCTGGCGCTGCTTCTGGGAGGAATCTTCCTGTTCAGCCGCGCCGTTCCGCTCCGCGGGAAGCGGTCGCGGAAATGGCTGTGGCCGGCCTTCGGCGCGTTTGCCGCCTCGGGGTTGGCGCAATGTTTTGCCAACCTGCCGTCCTACTGGGGAGAGATCGGGATGAGCAGCGAACTGCGCGCCTGTCTGGTGCAGTTCGGAACCATCTCGCTCTTTGCGCTGACGATTCCCTTCGGGCGGCAGAAAATCCGGCCGAAAGGGTGTTGGAGAGCGATTCTGCTGCTGAGTGCGGTACAGATTCTCTCGCTGTTTTTCTTCTTCTATCGTGGTCTGAACATCGTGGCGGAACATGGCGGCGGCTCGATCGGGTATCCGATTGCGCAGGGGAGCTGCATCGCATTTTTTCTGCTGTACAACCGGTTCATCCGGCGCGAACCGGGCTCGACTTGTGTATTCTGGGCATTTCCGCTGATCTGCGGCGGAATCGCACTGATGGCCTTATAGAAACAGAACAAGAATAATTTATTAGAAGGAAAGAGCTTATGAAGAAACAAACCAAGCAGAGGATCAGCATTTTTACCCTTATCGAACTCCTGATCGTTATCGCGATGATTGCAATTCTCGCGGCAATGCTGCTGCCGGCACTCAATCGGGCGCGGGAAAAGGCACGCGGGATCACCTGCCTGAACCGCCAGAAGCAGATCGGCACGCTGGTGGGGCTCTATACCAATGATTACAAGGGCAACATCAACATCTGGGAGAAAAACGGACCCCATTACTATGGACACCTGCTGTACTACTCGAACATGCTCGGCAATGTCGACGGCAAATCGATCGAGACTCTGACCTGTCCCGCTCTTGAAGTAAAAAAGACGGCTGACTGGGCATATACCGCTCTGGCACAGCAATACGGTTCTCTCCATGCCGGGGTCGATCTGGATTATCAGAAGAACTTCAACAGTGCATACAAACTGGTAACGGTTTCCGAATCGGAAAAATACATGGTTTTGAATCTGCCCGGTCTCCGACACGCTTCGGCATTCCCGATCTGCTTCGACACCATCAATACGACCACCGGGCGCTCAGCACTGCAGATGAATGAAAAAAGCGGAAGCCGCGGTTTCCATTTCCGTCATGGCGGGAATGCCAATCTGCTCTATGCGGACGGCCATTCCGGCGGGAAAAATCCGCGAGAACTGTGGAATGAATTCATCCGCAACAAGGCTCCGCTCAACAGCTATACAACTCATCCTCTGGTCTACCGGCTGAACGATTACAACCTCAATTATGTTTTCTGACCCATCCGGAGCTCTCAGGTCGGTCGGTTGCTTCGGCTGCGCCAACTCACGTTTGTCATCTGTAATCGCTCAGAAACAAATGTGCGCAAAATATCGGACACTACCCGGGAAATGCTGTTGTCATCCGTACTCCCCTGTGGTATAATATAATCTCGGGAGCTCGGGAGTTCGAAGTTCCGGAAACAGAAAGGAGAAAAAAACATGAAGTCCGCCATCTCTCTTC
>CAZPWP010000094.1:7201-8069 GCA_964590295.1 uncultured Victivallis sp. | reverse complement strand
AGGCCCTTTTTCAAGTGCCTCCTCCCAAAATGTGCGCAATTTTCCGGACGTTATCGCTTCCCTCGACTGACACGTTGCCTTCATCCCGTCAGGAAATATGGCAAGTTGTACATACAACTTCAAAAAACTTGCCTGTTTTTTCTTTGTTTTTATTTCTTCCGAGTTGTTTTCCTGCAACATGCTTCTATAATTATAAACAGAAAGAACGATAAAACAGAGAAACCGCAAGTATGTCCGTACAACCGAAATATCAGCAGATCCGGAAAGAATTGACGCGGGAGATCGCCGCCGGGCTGTTCGCCTCCGGCGAAAAGCTGCCGACCGAGGAACATCTTGCCCGGCAGTTCGGTGTCGCCCGGCAGACGGTGCTCAAGGCGCTCGACGCGATGAAACTCGAAGGGGTCATCACCTCGGAGCGCGGCCGCGGCACCTTCGTCGCAGTCACCCACGGCAGGCGGCGGAGCGGACAGGAAGGGAATCGCCAGCTGGTCTTCATCAGTTCCAATCTGGAGGACTCCTTCGGCCACCGGGTGCTGCTGGGAGTGGAGCGGGCTGCCCGCCAGATCGGCTGCTCGCTGGTCACCTGCAACACGCGCAACGATTCGGAACGGGAGGCGGAATATCTGCGCCGGGCGCGCAACACCGGAGCCGACGGCATCATTCTGCTGCCCTATCTGCGCCATCCCAACGGCGAGCTGGTCAGCCGGGTGGCGGAGAGCGTTCCGCTGGTCTGCGTGGACAACGTTCCGCCGGGAGTGACGGTGCCGCTGGTGACGACGGACAACTTCCGGGCAGCTCATGACGCGGTGCTCCGGCTGATCGACATGGGGCATCGCAACATCGGGTTCATTCTGAGCCGGATGGAGTA
>CAZPWP010000094.1:0-7191 GCA_964590295.1 uncultured Victivallis sp. | reverse complement strand
GGCCGCATCTGGCGGAAGCGCGCCCGCAGGACATCGGTCTGGAGTTGTATGGATATCCGGCGATGCACCGGCTGATGAGCTGCGAAGCACCGCCGACCGCGGTGCTGCTGCTGTGGGACGAACTGGGACCGGGGGCGCTGGCGGCGGTCCGCAACGGCCGGCGGCGCGTCCCGGAGGACTTTTCGCTGCTCGGCTTCAACGACGATGAACTGTGCAGCCTCACCGATCCGATGCTCTCCAGCGTCCGCCAGCCGGCGGAGGAGCTGGGGGAGACCGCCGTCCGGCTGATCGAAGATATGCGCAGCGGCATCACGCCGCCGCCGGTGACCCGTCTGAAAAACCATCTGATCCTGCGTGACAGCATCGCCGCACGTTGTGAATTTGAACACTCCTCCAACTCAACAGAAAGGATTTCGTTATGAGCATTGCTTGTTCCATTCCAATCCGACCGGGGAAACGGTTTTCCTTTACGCTTATTGAACTGCTCATTGTGATTGCGATCATCGCAATCCTCGCCGCCATGCTGCTGCCGGCGCTGAACAAGGCGCGGGAAACCGCGAAGGCTTCCACTTGCGTCAACAACCTCAAGCAACTCACCACCGCGATGTTTCTTTACGCTGACGACCACGACGGCTGGACGATCCCCAACTACCGTGCGAATTTTACCGGCTGGGGGCACGTCGACAACTACTACAGCTTTTTCCCCAGATATCTGGCCCGCACCACAGCAGCCTGCCCCACCGACCCGGTTCTGCCGAGCCTGCAGAATGCATATTATGGAATTTACGGTATGTATATTTTCGGCAAAGACGACAATGTTTTGAACAGCGATGTGCAGACGATACTGGGAAATGGCTCGTGCAGGACAATAGAAGAAAAATCAGACCGGGTCAGCTACCGCCCGTCCGCCGTCAAACACAGCAGCAAAACCGTTTTTTTCGCGGACAGCCGAGCCTCCATCCCGTTCAATGCCTACCCGCTCGGCTCAGGCAGTTATACTTTTTCACCGACCACCATACTTGACTCGAACTGCCGGGCGGGAGTCACGCTGATTCATTCGGGAAAAAGCGGCGCCGCATTCTTCGACGGGCATGTCAATCTGCTCAATGAGAATCAGTTAAAAGGCAATGTCAACAACAAATTCACCCTGCTTTTCAACGAACATTTCGTTCAGTTGTAACATGAGTTACCCCTGGACGACAGACGAAAGGAAGATGCCGCATGAAAAATTCGATCGTTTCAGTTCTCACGGCGCTGCTCGCCTCCGGCTTGGCCAGCGCAACCGGGGCCCCTGTTCAGGTGGACCGTTTCGGACAATATACCGGGGAAAACTGGCCGGGGAAAATCACCTCAGGACAGCAGCTCCGGGAGGAAGCCGCGGAAGAAGAGGAGCAGCTCATCCGGTTCGACGCTTTTGACCCGCAGCGTTTCGATCGTTACGGCGGGATCCTTGACGGTCGGAAATTCCGTGCAACGGGCTTTTTCCGCCTGGAGAAGGTCAGAGGCCGCTGGTGGTTCATCACTCCGGAAGGAAATCGTTTTTTCCTGATCGGCTGTGACGCTCCGGACTTTTATGAAAAAGGGTACGCCACCCCTTTGACGCAGCCGGATGGAATGCCGCGAAACGTTTTTATGCAACTTCCGGAAATGCCCGGAAACAACACTCCATTCAGTGCGTTTTCCCGGCCGGGAATGGTCAACTTTCTCGCCGCGAACCTGCAACTGAAATATGGAGAAGATTTTCGAGAAAAGGCACTCGCAGTCAACCGGAGACGTCTGATTTCCTGGGGATTCAACAGCACCCCGAAATGGGGATGGGGAACTCACATAGGCCTTCCCTTCATGGAAGACATGAATTTCCGCAAGGTCTCCCGGTTCCGCAACGATCTGAGAAACATCGACGTGTATGCTCCGGATTTTCTGGAAAATGCGGAAAAGGAAATCGTTCAGCAGATTGCCCGGAGACGGCACGAGCCTCTGCTGCTCGGGTATTCCACGGAAAACGAAAGCGGCCTCAGCTTTTCCATGCTCGACGGCATTGCCGCCGGAAAGGATTCTCCGATGAAGCGCGCTCTGATCGATTCCCTTTGGGAAGAGCTGGGGGAAGAGAATGTGGGCAAGCTCTTCAAAGCCGCGGGAAAATTCGACCGCTCCTCCATCGCCCGGACTCCCCGGCCGGGGATCCGGATTCCACGCCGTCAGGCCGCCGCATTCATCCGCAAAACCTCGCAACTCTATCACCGTCAACTTCGGGAAATCTACCGCAAACACGATCCGGATCATCTCTGGTTCGGTGCGGGACATTGCAAACATCAGGCGTTTGAATGGATCTATGAAGCGATTCCCTATGTCGATGCCCTCCTGCTCCACGATTACGACATTTATGCGGTCTGGAGCACTCCCATCCGCAAACGGCTGCACGAGCTGGATAAACCCTGGATCATTGCCGAATATTCCTTTGTTCAGGCAGGGCGCGGGTACCCTGCCTTCAACGGCTACGTCTGCGTTCCCGACGAAAAGTCCAGGGGAATGGGATACCGCTACTTCACCGAACAGCTCGCAGCGGATCCCGGATGCGTCGGATTCGGGTACTTCATTCTCTACGATCAGGCGGTCACCCGCCGGAGTCTCCCGCGAGGAGAAGCGTATAATTTCGGCTTGGTGAATCAGCAGGATCAGCCGTATCGCGCCATGCTCGAGCAGGTCAGAATTGCCAATGAAAATCTGTATCTGGTCCATGCTGGGAAAACGCGGCCTTTTTCAATGGAGCCGGCTGAAATTCTGGGCTGGAAATCCACTCGTCTGAACCGGTTGAAGGTGTTATCCGGCAGTCGCAGTCCCTACATCATCGGAGATACCGTTATGGCGGATGAATTTTACGGCGGGTGCCCATTCCGTTTCAAGGTAAACGATGCCATCGCGACTGAATTTCTTCAGGGCCGCAAACACATATTCGTCTCAATCGGGACCATCAAAGCCGATTCGTACTTTACGGATGCGCGGGCGACGGTTCATTTGTGGAAGAAACGGAGGGGAAGTGACTTAAACCGCTTTTTCCGTTTGGAATATTCTTTCGACAATCGGCAATTCACCCCGCTGAAAATGCGCTTTACCCTGGAACAGGAAATGGAACATGATCGTTATTCCATGACACCGGCGGAGCCGATACCGGAAAACTGCCGCTACCTGCGACTTTCCATCGGGGTCACAGAACCGGAACGGGCATGGATGGCGGTGATAGCCGACTGGCAGTTTACCGAAAAAAATAAATCTCTGTAAATTTTCTGTAGTTTCAGAAAACAGTCCGCGGCCACCTCGATGAAATTCCCCTGTTTTCGATATCACAATAGATAAATAAGGAGTGGAAAACATGAAAAACCATCTGATCATCATCGGCTTATCGGCAGGAAGCATACTTTTCGCCTCCGCCGCCGAGCCGGCCGTCGATCGCTACGGCCAGTATACCGGCGAGGAGTGGCCGGGCAAAGTCGCATCCGACGACCAGCTCCGCGCCGATGCGGCAAAGGAGTGGCCGTTGATCCGGGACGCAAAGTTCGACCCGGCGAAATCAGACCGATTCGGCGGCCGCCTCGACGCGGGGAAATTCGAGGCCACCGGGCGTTTCCGCCTTCAGAAGATCGAAGGCCGCCACTGGTTCATCACGCCGGAAGGCTACCGATACTTCCTCATCGGCTGCAACGCGGTCGGATACCGGGAAGGCGGCTACTCCTCCCCGTTGAAAAATCCGGATGGGTCGCGCCGGAGCGGATTTGCCGAGCTCCCTGACGTCAAACAGGTTCCGGACGGCATCCCCGGTGGGGAAAAGGTCAATTTCCTCGCGGCCAACCTCGCGAAGAAATACGGACCTGCCTACTACAAAAAATCGAAGGAGGTCAATCGGAAGCGCCTGATTTGCTGGGGGTTCAACTCCACCGCAAAGTGGGGATGGGGGGAAACCTTCGATCTCCCTTATGTGGAAGACTGGACCTTCCGTACCGTCAAGCGGCTGCCGCGCCGCAGAATCGACATTTACGACCCCGGATTCGCCGCCGCCGCGGAAAAAGAGGTTGCCGCGCAGGTTGCCCGCCGCAAAGACGATCCGATGCTGATCGCCTATGCCTCGGAAAATGAGAACGGCTGGTCATACCAGGACGTCAAAGAGCTGACGGCAGCCGCCCCGGCCGTCGCCTCCAAGCAGGCTCTGGTGGACTTTCTGATTCGCCGTCACGGCGAAGCAAAGGCGGCCGCGCAGTTCCAGCTTTCCGGCGGGCGAAAGGAGATGCTGGCAAACCGCAACATCGTCAATCTGAAAGCAAAGGAGATCGCCGACTTCATTACGCAAAGCTCCCGGTACTATCACCGGATTGTCCGGGATCTTTTCCGCAAATACGACCCGGATCATCTCTGGTTCGGCGCCTCTCACTGCCGCGGTCAAGCGGATGAGTGGATCTATGCGGCGGCGGAATTCACAGACGCGGTCATGCTCAATGAATATGACATCTACGCTCTGTGGACCTCCCGGCTGATGCCGGAACTGCGAAAACTGGACAAACCGTTCTTCATCACCGAATTCAGTTTTGTCTGCGATCAGCGGGGTCTGCGCCCCTATAACTCGGTCAGCACCGTACGTGATCAACATGCCCGGGGGCTCGGCTATCGCCATTACACCGAACAGCTGGCGGCCGATCCGCTCTGTATCGGCTTCGGCTATTTCATCTTTTTCGATCAACCGGTCATGATGCGCAGTGTGCCGATGGGGGAAAGTTTCAACTTCGGGCTGGTGGATGTGACCGACCGTCCTTACGGAGAGATGATCGCAGAAGTAAAACGGAGCAACTCACGGCTGGAAGCGATCCACACCGGAAAAATCAAACCGTTCCAGTTGGAAAATCCGGGGAAAATTCTCTTCAGTCGAACGCAGCAGAAACTGCTCGCAGATTTTCTTCCTTCCACCTGCTCCTCCTATATTGTGCCGGACAGCTCCAATGCCGCGGAGTATTTCAACAGCTGTGCCAGTCGATTGAAGATCGATGAACGCCGTCTGCCGCGCAATGTCGATCCCCGCCAGGGGTATTCCGTCGGTACCGCCTACGCGGGCGACAACTCCCGATTCGGTTCGGTGAAGGCGGACTGCTACTTCTGGAAAAACCATCGCGGCAAGGACCTGAACCGGTATTACGCGCTGGAAGGTTCTACGGACGGGGAAAAATTCTCCCCGCTGCCTCTCCAGTTTGATCTGGTCCGCCGGGCGGAATTCGATCACTACGTCATGCGCAACGCCAAACCGATTCCAGCAGAAATCCGCTATCTGCGGCTCGTGCTCAAGGCGCCGGTGCCGAACCAGAGCTGGTCCAATCAGATTGCGGGAATCGAGATTGAACGCTGACCCTCCCCCCCCTGCCCTGCCGGAACAGGTCGGAGGCCGTATTCCGTCGCCGTCACCGCCCGCGCGGCGGGATGGCGACGCTGGAGCGGTCGCACAACAGATAGTCCACAAGAGTATCCCGGCAGACCGGCTCCCCCGATACCAGTTTCTCCAGCGTGTCGAACGCCCGTCGCGCCAGTTCGGCAAAGTTCTGGCAGAGCGTCGTCTGCGGCGGAGAAAGAAACTCCGACACATTCACCATCTCCCAGGTGATCAGCGAGAAATCCTCCGGCACACGGAACTTGCAGCAATCCAGTGAATGCAGCACCGATGCCGCATCACTTTCGCCGGTGTTGATAATGGCGGTAACACCGCTCTCCGCCATCCGCAATACGGCGCCGTGGAGCAGGCGCACCAGAGAATCCGGATCCCCCGGTTTGTGTTTTCCATGCACACACTCGGCAAAGGCACTCAGATTGTGCACCCGCATCATCCGGTCGAACGCCTCATGTCGGATCCGGTTGCAGTAGGATTCCGGGTCGCCGTTGATAATCATCCCGATCCGGCGGTGTCCGTAGCCGACCAGATGGCTGACCGCCAGGTTGACCGCCTGAAACTCGTTGGAAAATACCGAATAAACCCGGTCGATGTGCCGCGCCGAGTCGTTGATGCAGACCATCGGCAGATTGCGCGTCGAACCGATCTTCTCCGCCAGGTGCTTGTTGAAGTCAAAGGAAATCACTCCTTCCACCGCACGTTCATTCAGGAGTTCGATCTGATCCGCCGAGATGATCTCCAGCCACCAGTTCCGCTGCTCCGCCTCCAGCCGCAACGCATTCAACACGTTGATGGAATACCATTTCAGGATTGTCCGGCTCTCCGGAAGAATCAGGCTGATCACCCGCCGGAGCGGTTTCTGCCGATAGCCCATCCGGCGCGCCGCCTCAAACACCCGCGCCGCCGTCTCCGGCTGCACATGAGCCCGGTAATTCAGTGCCCGCGACACAGTCGAAGCATCCACCCCCGCCAGTTCTGCGATCTGACGGATTCCTGTCATGCTCTTTTTCCGCATGAATGAACCTCCTCCGGTTTGCCTGATACCATACCACGAAACCGGAGGTTTTCCAGGGATATTTTTGTATTATTTGTATTTTTTTGTATATTATTGCAGAAAAGAGCTGCGGCGGCAGCTTGTCTTTTCGCGCATATCCGTTTATACTATAACTGACGCCGGAGATTCCGCATCCGGCTCATCCAGAAACAAGCAAGGGGACTATCATGCCGAAAAACTTCAAGTCGATGCTGATTCGCAGCGAACACAATCCCCTGTTCCGCCCGGAGGATTTCCCGTTCGGAGCGGCGGAACAGGTCTTCAATCCCGGACAGGTGATGACGCCGGACGGCCGCACCATCCTGTTGTTGTCGGTCACGATGCGCAACGAAAAGTTCGCCCGTTGTCACGTGGCCGAAAGCCGCGACGGAATCCATTTCGACATCCACGAGAAGCCGCTCTTCGAAGTCGATGAAACCAGACGGTTCGGCAACCTCGACTTTCATCCGATCGACTGCCGGGTCACCTGGTTTCCCGAAGACCGCTGCTACTACATCATGCGCCCCGCCAACTCCGGCTGGGGATGCTGTGCCCTGCTCTACCGCACTACCGACTTCCTCTCCGCGGAACCGATCGAGATCATCGCTCTGCCGCACAACCGCGTCCCCTGCCTCTTCCCCGAGAAGATCAACGGCGAGTATGTCCGGCTCGACCGCCCCTACAGCCACGGCGCTCCCTATGAAAAATCCTGCGCGCACATCTGGCTCTCCCGCTC
>CAZPWP010000093.1:7787-8189 GCA_964590295.1 uncultured Victivallis sp. | reverse complement strand
GGATTCAGACCGACGCGATCCTCGACATGCGGCTGCATCAGTTGACCGGACTGGCCATCGAGGTGCTCAAGGCCGAACTCGAAGAGCTGCTCAAGCGGATCGAATACCTCAAGGCGCTCGCCGCCAGCCGCGACATGCGGCTCGGCGTCATCCGTGACGAACTGCTTGCAATCAGGGAGAAGTACGCCGACCCGCGCCGGACGGAGATCACCACCGACGACTCCGACCTCAACATCGCCGACCTGATTCCGCGCCACAGCTGCGTGATCACCGTGTCGAACACCGGCTACATCAAGCGGGTGCCCGCCGACACCTACCGCACCCAGCACCGCGGCGGCAAGGGGATCATCGGCATGGAGACCAAGGAGGAGGATCACGTCGAACACCTCTTCAACGCCGACA
>CAZPWP010000093.1:7466-7777 GCA_964590295.1 uncultured Victivallis sp. | reverse complement strand
TACGAGATTCCGGAGGGATCGCGTACCGGCAAGGGCAAGGCGATCGTCAACATGATCAAGATCGAGCCCGGCGAGAAGATCTGCGCGATGCTGACCGTCAGTCAGGACGAATTCAACGATCCGAACAAGTACATCGTCATGGCTTCGCGCCGCGGCTACATCAAGAAGAGCGAACTCGCTCTCTTCAAGAACCTCCGCCGGGCCGGTCTGCGCGCCCTCGTCATCGAGGAGGACGACGACCTCATCGGCGCCGGCATCAGCGAGAACGGCAACGAGATCCTGCTTTCGACCCGGCTCGGCATGGCCTGCCC
>CAZPWP010000093.1:0-7456 GCA_964590295.1 uncultured Victivallis sp. | reverse complement strand
TCTTCGATCAGGATGACGAGCAGATCCGGCCGATGGGCCGTACCGCCCGCGGCGTGACCGGTATGCGGTTCAAGATTCCGGGCGACGATGTGGTCAGCCTCGAAATCATCCGCGAGCACGTCTACAGCGACGAGGAGCCCGCCGGGGAGAACGAAACCGAGGTCGAAGTCGATGTCGACGACGAGGCCCCGGTCTACGGCAGCGGCCCGGAGGTGCTGGTGGTGACCGACGGCGGTATGGGCAAGCGCTCCTGCGTGAGCACCTACCGCAAGACCAACCGCGGCGCGAAGGGCGTGGTGAACATTCGTCTGCGCGAAGGCGAATCGGTGCTGTCGGTGGTCCAGATCACCGAGGAGGATGAAATTCTGCTCACCACCGAGCGCGGCCAGCTGGTGCGGATTCCTGCGAAGGAGATTCGCCGCGTCGGCCGCGCCTCGAAGGGGGTGCGGATCATGAATCTCAACGCGGGCGACCGGATCACCGGCGTCGCCAAACTGGTCGAGGTGGAGGCTCCGAAGAGTCCGGCGGAGGAAACTTCCGAGGAGGCTTCTGCGCCGGAAAACGGCGCCCCGGCTGAAGCGGTCGTTCCGGAAGTTCCGGCTTCTCCGGAGGCGGAGGCCGACGGTGAACCCGGCGGGGGGGAATAAGATCAAACCGCGAGGCGGCATGTTTCACTTCAGGCAATACTCGGCGCAGAAAGAGTTTCCCCTGATCATGGGGATCGTCAATGCGACCGGCGACTCCTTCAGCGAAGGGGGATGTTCGGCGCCGGAGAGTGCGCTGGACCGCGCGCTGCGGCTGCTCGACGACGGTGCCGACCTGCTCGATATCGGGGGAGAGTCCACCCGGCCGGGGGCGCGGGAAATTCCGCCCGGGGAGGAGATCGGCCGGATCCTGCCGGTGATCCGTGGGATCCGTTCGGCGCGCCCCGGTGCGATCCTGAGTGTCGATACGCGCAAATCCGAGGTGGCCGCCGCCGCGCTGGAGTGCGGCGTGGAGATCATCAATGACGTTTCGCTGCTCCATTACGATCTTGCGCTGGCGCAGGTTGTCGCCGACAGCGGCGCCGCGCTGGTGCTCAGCCATTCGCGCGGAACGCCGGAGACGATGCGTTCGGCGGAGTTTCACGACTACGGCGCCGATGTGGTTGCAACGGTGGCGGCGGAGCTGGCCGCGGCGAAGCGGCAGGCGCTGGTAGCGGGGGTCGCGGAAGAGAATCTGATCGTCGACCCCGGCATCGGCTTCGCCAAGACGCCGGAGCAGGACTGGGAGCTGCTCCGCCGGATCGATGCACTGCATCAGCTCGGCCCGGTGCTGGTCGGGATGTCGCGAAAATCCTTTCTCGGGAAGTTTTCCGACCGTCCGGAGCCGTCGGAACGGCTCGGCGGCACGATTGCCGCGGCGCTGTATCTGGCTGGATGCGGGGTGGAGATTCTCCGGGTTCACGATGTCCGGCCGCTGCGCGATGCGCTGCGGGTGCGGGCGAAACTGCTGGAGTGAGGAGGACGTTGCGGAATGTGGCCGGATGTTTCCATGCTGATCGACTTCGCGCGGATGGTCATTGAGATCGCGATCCTCGCCCTGGTCATCTATAAGATCCTCTATTACATGCGCGGCGCGCGCGGCTCCTATGTGCTGGCCGGAATCATCATCCTTCTGGTGGCGCTGATCGTCATATCGCAATACCTCAAGCTGGAGGCGATCAGCTTCCTGCTGCAATGGCTGCTGGTGTCGCTGCCGACGGCACTTTTCATCATCTTCCAGCCGGAGCTGCGGCGCGCGTTCGCCCAGCTCGGCAGCTACACGATGTTTCAGGGGAAGCGGCGCCGGGAAGTGATCGGTGAGCTGGTCACCGCCACCGCCAGCATGGCGAAACGCAAATGCGGCGCGCTGATGGTGGTCGAGCGGCGGATCGGCATGCAGGCGCTGATCGACGACTCGGTGCGGCTCGACATCAAGATCAACGCGATGGTGCTCGAATCGATCTTCTTCCCCAACTCGCCGCTGCATGACGGCGCGGTCATCATTCACGACGACCGGATCGTTGCGGCGCGTGCGATTCTGCCGCTGACCCGGGCGGAGAACATTTCGCGGCGGCTGGGAACCCGTCACCGGGCGGCGCTCGGAATCTCCGAGGAGACCGATGCGGTGACGATTGTGGTCTCCGAGGAGACCGGCACGATCAGCATTGCCTGCCGCGGGGTGCTGCACCGCGATCTCGCGATCAGCGAGCTGGAGAACTATCTGGAAAAACTGATTATCCAGGAGCAGGATGACACCGACCTGGCCGAAACCGTGCAGATGCTGGAGGAGCAGGCGGAGCGGCGTTCTCCCGCGCCGGCGGCGGAAAGGAGCGAAGAGAAATGAACCACCTCATCGGCAGAATCTTCTCGCGGATCTGGCTCTTTCTGTGCCGGGACTTCTGGCGGAAACTGATTGCGCTCTGCTTCGCCTTCTTCACCTACTTTGCGGTGCAGGCGCAACTTGCCGGCGAACAGAAACTCACCGGAGTTCCGGTGGAGATCCGGCTGCCCCCCGAGCTCATTAACGTCGGGCGGCAGGAGTTCCTGGTTTCGGTGACCGCCAGAGGGCCGCAGAGTTCGCTGCGCAACTTCGACGGCAAGGATCTGAAAGGGGTGGTCGAGGTGCGGCTGGAGGATTACATCCCCGGTGTGCCGTTCCAGGTGCGGCTCCACCCGTCGGATTGCCGTCCGGTGAAAGGGGTGAGCGTGAATTCGATCGATCCGCAGTACGGCGAACTGGTGCTGAACCTGCAGCGCCGCGTCTCGCGGAACGTGCCGGTGCGGCCGAAATTCACCGGGCAGCTGGGGCGCAACTACCGGCGTGCGGATGTGCGCTGCATCCCCTCCGAGACTCAGGTGACCGGACCGGAGCAGCTGGTCCGGGAGCTGCAGGAGATTTCGACCCGGCCGATCGCGCTTGACGACACGGTGACCGAGTCGTTCGAATACCACGCCCAGCTGGATCCTCCGGCGGGAGTGATGGTCTCTCCGTGGCGGGCGACGGTGCAGGTGGATATTGTGCGCAACTACGAGCGCAGGATCTTTCAGGATATGCCGGTGCTGCTGCTCTCCGAACCGGGGGGCAACCGCCGGTTCCAGGTGGAGGTGCTCGACAAGCCGCGGGTGGATGTGACGGTGAGCGGGCTGGCGCAGCCGGTTTCGGCGCTGCGCACCGGAGATGTCAAGGTCTATCTGGATATTTCGCGGCTCTCCGAGCCGGGGATCTACACGCTCCCGGTCGGCTGCTACGTCAAGGGGGACAATCTCGACGTGCGGGAAATCTATCCGGAACAAATCAAAGTGAAACTCACGAATCTGCGATAAAAAAACAAAAGAAAGGTGCGGTTCCATGATTATCAAGAAACTCAACACGATGTTCCACAAACACAGCCGGTGGCTTTTCGGAGCGTTCACGATCGTCATCATCGTGTCGTTCATGGGATTCCTGACGCCGGGGCAGTTCGGGCTGGATATGTTTTCCGACCCGGCGAACATCCGCGTCGGCACCGCGTTCGGCGAGCCGGTGACCTACGGGGAGCTCATCGCCGAGGCGGAGCGGCTCCAGCTGTTCAACCAGGTGTTCCACGGGGTCTCCTCGCGCGGTCTAAATCCGGAGGAGGCGTTCGGCCCCTACTGCCTGGTGCTGGCGGCGAAGCGGATGGGGCTCTCCGCCAGCGACAAGGAGGTCGCCGCGCTGCTCCGGCAGGTGCCGGCGCTGCAGGTGGACGGCAAATTCAGCATGGATGCCTACAAGCAGCTGCTCGCCAACCTGAACCGGCAGGGCATCGCCGACACCGACCTCAACGACGCGGTCCGGGATATCGTGCTGCTCAACAAGGTCAGGAACGACCTCTCCTCCGGCGTGGTGGTGACGCCGGGCGAAGTGGAGAATTTCTATCGGCAGCTCAACGGCAAGTTCGAGGTCCGGGCGGCCCTCTTCGATGCCGCCGCGTTCAAGAGCAAGGTCGATACGCGTGACGCCAAGGCGATCCGCACCTATTTCGACACCAACCGCAGCGAATATCAGATTCAGGCGAAACTCTCCGCGCTGCTGCTGGAGTTCCCCTACGCCTCCTTCCGGGAGGAGGCGGAGAAGGCGGCGACTCCGGAGGAGCTGGAGAAGTTCTTCAAGGCGGATCCGCAGGCGTTCGCCGGCAAGGACGGCAAGACTCCCGAGTTTGCCAAAGTGAAAGACGAGGTGCGCAAAAAGTTCGTCGAAGCGCGCAGCCGCGATCTGGCGGTGCGCCGTGCCTACGATTTCGCTTCGCAGGCTTACGAAACCGTCGCGGAGGCGGAGAACAAGGCGGAGGCGTTCCGGCAGCTGGCCGGGAAGACGAAGCTCGCCATCGTCGAAACCGGCATGGTGGATGTCGATGCGGAGGAGGTCGGCAAGATCCGTTCGCGGCAGCTGATGCAGCAGCTGGCCGCCACCGCCGGAAGCAATCCGGTGACCAATGCGATTCCGACCGAAAACGCGGCTTACGTCGGCATTGTGACCGAGCGGGTGGCGGCGCGTCCGGCGGAGTTCAACGAGGTCTCCCGCAAACTGGCGACGGACTTCGTCGAAGCGCAGGCGAAGAAGCTTGCCCGCGAAGCGGCGGAGAGTGCGCTCGCCTCCGTCAATGCGGCGAAGGATCCGGCGGCCCGCGCGCAGGCGTTCGCCGCGCTGAAGGGCTGTACCTTCAAGACGTTTGACTTTTCGCTCCAGAATCCTCCTCCGGCCGGACTGGAAGCGGCGGCGCGTGCGGTGGCTGAACTGCGCGCGGGGGAGATCTCCGCGGTCTACGACACGGCGGACGGCGCCGGAATCTCCGAGCTGGTCAAACGGATTCCCGCGGATATGAAGGAGTTCGCGGCGAAAAAGGCGCAGTATGAACTGATGTGCCGTTCCTACAAGGAGCAGCTGGCGCGGCAGGCGTTCGAGGAGGAGCTCTCCTCGCAGTGCCGGATGCTGCCCGAGTACCGGCAGCGTTGATTTCTGAAGATGGGGGCCGGAGGAGGTCGGCAACGGAAAAAAATGACGATGAACAGAACGGGTTCCATGGTGCCGCCGGCAGAGGAGGCCGGGACGGCGCTGGGCCGCCACATGACGGTCGAATTTTACGAGTGTGATTCCGCGGTGCTGGCCGACGCCGGGCGGCTGCGGGAGATCTTTCTCGATGCGACGAAGCGTTCGGGCGCAACGGTGATCGACTCCTACTTTCACGAGTTCAAGCCGCAGGGGGTGAGCGGCGTGGTGGTGATCAGCGAATCCCACTTCGCGGTCCACGCCTGGCCGGAGCACGACTATGCGGCGGTGGATCTCTTCACCTGCGGCGACGTGGTCGACTTCGACGTGGCGATCCGGGAGATCGCCGCCGGAATCGGTTCGACGCAGTGGATCGTGTCGAGCATGATGAACCGCGGCATCGTCGGAACCAACGGCGTCGAACGGCTGGTGCCGGTGACGGAGGGGCCGGCGGCCCGGTTTCACCTTTCGTGGAGGTCGCGCTTCGACGCCACCGGTGCGCGGGGCCTTTCCGCTCCGATCGACATTTACGAGTGCAGCGGTCCGTTGTGGAACCGGCCGGAGCGCTATCCGGAATTTGTCCGGCGACTCGCGGCGCTGCTCTGCAGTGAAACGGCCTGCGAAATGTGGTTTGATCCGCCGGGAGCGGAGTGTTTTTCCTTTGAACAGCCGCTGCGGGACGGGCGCATCTCCGGATGGGTGGACACCCTCCGGCGCGCGGCGTACTTCGATCTCTTCCGCTTCGGATATTTCGAGCCGCGCGAAGCGGCGGAGTTTCTGATCGGCGAGCTCGGCGGCTGCTACTACCGGCTGATGCCGCAGATCCGGCAGTGAGGAGGAGGTACGATGGCGGACCGCCCGGAAATTCTGATCGTCGACGATGAACACAACACCCGCGAAGCGCTCGCGCGCTACCTGCGAGGACGCTTTTCCGTCACCACCGCCGCCGACGGCGAGGTGGCGATCGAACTGTTGAAAGAGCGGAATTTCGATCTGGTGTTGACTGACCTTCGCATGCCGAACGCCGACGGAATGAGCGTGCTGGAGGCGACGCAAAGCAAGGCGGACCGCCCGCTGTGCATCCTGCTGACCGCCTACGGTTCGATCGTCGACGCGGTCGCGGCGGTGAAACAGGGGGCGTTCGATTTCGTCCCGAAGCCGGTCAAGCTGGACAAGCTCGAAGAGGTGATCGATGCGGCGCTCGCCTCGCAGCGGGGCACGGCAGCCCCGGTAACGGCGGAACCGGCTGCGGAAGCGGCGGAGGAGTCCGGACTGATTTTTCCGCCTCCCGGATCGGATGATCCGATGGGGCGGGTCATGGAGATGGTCGCCACGGTGGCGCCGACCCGTTCGACCGTGCTGCTGACCGGCGAGAGCGGTACCGGCAAAGAGGTGATCGCCCGGCTGATTCACGACCGCAGCGGACGGACCGGATACTTTGTTCCGGTGCACTGCGCGGCGCTCGCCAGCACGCTGCTCGAGAGCGAACTCTTCGGCTATGAGAAGGGGGCGTTCACCGGCGCGGCGGAACGGCGCAAGGGGCGGTTTGAACTTGCCGACCACGGCACGATCTTCCTCGATGAAATCGGTGAGATTGACGCGGCGACCCAGGTGAAACTCCTGCGGGTGCTGGAGAGCCGTTCCTTCGAACGGGTAGGCGGCACGGAGACGGTCAAGGTGGATGTGCGGCTGATCGCCGCCACCAACCGCGACCTGCGGAAGATGGTGGCGGAGAAAACCTTCCGGGAGGATCTCTTCTACCGGCTCTCGGTGGTCAATCTCGAACTGCCGCCGCTGCGGGAACGACGGGAGGAGATTCCTGCGCTGATCCGGCGCTTCATCGCGGAGTTTGCCCGCGAGAATCAGCGGGCGGTGGAGGGGATCGACGCCGAGGCGCTCGACCGGCTGGTCCGCTACGACTGGCCGGGGAATATCCGCGAACTGCGCAACTGCGTCGAGTGCATGGTGGTGCTGGCGAAGGGGCGCGAACTCTCGATGGCGGATATTCCGGAGAATATCCGTGACGCGCAGCCCGCCGCGGTGCCGGAAGAGAAGGAAAAGGAGCTTCCGGTCGGGACCTTTGAGGCGACCGAGCGCGAACTCATCGAGAAGGCGCTCGCCGAATGCAACGGCAACCGGACGGCGGCGGCGAAACTGCTCGGCATCAGCCGGAGGACGCTGCACCGCCGCCTGGCGGAGAAGCGAAACTGAGCGGGAACGGTTTCCCTCCGGCACAGCTCCAGCTCCGGATGCGCGGTTTCATCTCGTCGATGCCGAGGATTCCGAAGGCGAACCCTTTCCGGACCAGTTCCGGCGGCAGAAACTCATCGTATTTTTCGGACAGCGGAATTTCGCCTTCGCCCAGCACCCGGAAGAACCCCTCGCCGGAGGCTTTTATGAAAGAGTATCTGGTGAAGAACTGGCT
>CAZPWP010000092.1:0-8214 GCA_964590295.1 uncultured Victivallis sp. | reverse complement strand
GTCGGCCGCTACATCGAACACGGCCTGCTGCCGATCGCGCCGGAACCGATCCGGATCACCCACGTCGACCGCTTCCGGCGGACGATGGAGGAGACCAGCGAGGCGATTCATGCCGGTCCCGCTTCTCACGCGCGCGCCGCGTGGCTCTTCGAGGGACTGTTGCTCCAGCTCCACGAGCAGACGCCCGCCCGGCGGCTTCAGGCGTGGCAGCTGCCGCTGCTCGACGAACTCGGCGACGCGATGCGCCGCCATCCGGAACAGGAGTGGAACTTCGCCGCCGCCGCCGGCCGGTTTCACGTCGGGGAGACCCATTTCCGGCGGCTGTTCCGGCAGTACTTCGGCTCGTCACCCCGGCAGTTCCTGATCCGGCTCCGGCTGGAACAGGCCGCCCGGATGCTGATCTCCTCCCGCGAGACGCTCGCCGCCGTCGCCGAAGCGGTCGGCATCGGTGACGAATACTATTTCTCCCACCTTTTCAAGCAGCGCTACGGCGTATCGCCCGGCGCCTATCGCCGGGAATTTTATCGGAGCGAGTGAGGAAGCGGTCAGGTTTCGATCGCGCTTCCGCCGTCGCCCGCAAGGAGCGTCAGCGTCTCGTACGTGGCCGGAACCCGCCGGATTCCGCCCTCTCCGGCGAGCTCCGCCGGAAGGCGCATCGCCAGATAGTTGTCGCTCCAGCCGTGCGCGAATCCGTCGCGGTCCACCGTCTCGAAGATCACCGGGAGCGTCTGTCCGAGCTGGGATTCCGCAAAGCGGCGTTTCGAACGGTCCGCCGCAGCCTGCATCCGGTTGTGACGCTCCTTCGCGAGCTCGACGGGAACCCTGCCCGGGAACGAGGCCGCCGGTGTGTCGTCGCGGGGCGAGTAGGTGAAGACATGAAGGTTGGAGAACTGCATCGATTCGACGAAGGCGAGGCTCTCGGCAAAATCCGCGTTGGTTTCGCCCGGAAACCCGACGATGAGGTCGCTGCCGATGTGGATGCCGGGAATCCGTTTCCGCGCCTCTGCGACGAATTCCGCGTAGTCGGTACGGCAGTAGTGGCGGTTCATCGCCCGCAGGGTGCGGTCGCATCCGCTCTGGAGCGCGAGGTGGAGGAAACGGCAGACCCGCGGCTCGGAAGCCATCACGTCGAGCAGCGAGCGGTTGGCCGGATGCGGTTCGGTCGAACTCAGCCGGATGCGGAACGCTCCGTCGATCGCGGCGACCGCGTGAACCAGCACCCCGAGGTCCCGGCCGCCGTCGCAATAGGCGCAGGTGTTGACGCCGGTCAGTACCAGTTCGGGGTATCCCGCTTCGATCGCGTGGCGGCAGTCGGCGAGCACCTCGTCGAAACTGCGGGAGCGCTCCGGTCCCCGGGCGTAGGGGACGATGCAGTAGCTGCAGAAGTTGTTGCATCCCTCCTGAATCTTCAGAAAGGCGCGGCTGCGGAAGGGAAACTGCGCGGCCGTGTGTTCCGCAAAGGGCGCGACCGGCTGGTCGGGACTTTTCCGGAGACCGCCCCGTTTCTCGCCCGTCCGGAGAAATGCGTCGAGCGACGGCACGATCTCCCGCTTTTCCGGATTGGTGAGGACGAGGTCGGCGGCGCCGTCGGCGAGAAAGGCCTCCCGGTCGAGTTCGGCGCTGCAGCCGGTGACGACGATCGTCGCCTCCGGGGCGTGCTGCCGGAACTTCCGGACCGCCTGACGGCTCTTGCGCGCCGCCTCGCCCGTGACCGTGCAGCTGTTGACCACGATGAGCGAGGCGTTCCCGGCGGAATCGACGATCTCGTATCCGTCGGCGGAGAGCCGGGAGACCAGCAATGCGCTGTCCGCCGAATTGAGGCGGCAGCCGAGTGTGTGAATGTAGACCGTTTTCTTCAAAATGGAATTCCCTTTTTCTCCGCATAAGATAGAGCCGGAATCGGATTTTTCAACCTGAAACGCTCCCTTTTCTTGCACTTGGCCTTCCTGCGTACTATATTATGGAATAACCGAAACGGCGGGAATCTTCAACTGACGGAATTTGCCATGGCACGACGCGATTACATCAGCGACAATCTGGTCGATATCCGCGACCGGCTCAGACAGTATGCGAAACCGATCGAGACGACTGCGGAGGATCCCCGGCTTGATCTGCCGCTCCGAAGTGCGGTTCCCGCGGTGCAGCCCTCGCCGATCCGACCGGTGGCGGCTCCCGCTGCTCCGTCGTCGTCCGTGCGTACCGCCGTTGCCCGGGGAGAGGAGTTCGAACGTTCCTGCCGGGATTTGCAGGGGCGGATCGGCCGTGACCTCGCGGAGGTTTCCGCCGAACTCGAACTGCTCGGCGAACGGCAGCGGGAGCTGGAGAAGTTTCGCTCGGTGCTGAATCATGTATCGGAGGAGCTCGCCCGTCTTCCCGCCGCGCCGGAACAGGAGAAAGCGTTGGAACATCTCCGGATCGAATATTTTCAGGCCTCCGGGCGCGCTGCGGCATTCGGGCTCCGTCCCGGGAGTGTGCCGCTCCGAACCGGGGGAGGGGAGCCGGCGGAAAAGAGTTTCGGCCGCCTCTTCCTCGAAGCGCTCCCCATCGGTTTTTTCCTGCTTGCCGGTGCGGTGATTCTCGCGCTGGCGCTGGTCTTCATCTTCTGCTGATTTCTCCCGCGCGCCGCGTTCAGCCGCGCCGGGCGCTCCCCCGGGCGGAGAGCGCTGCCAGAATGGCGACGGCGGCGTCGTCGAGGGTACCGAGAAAGGGGATCGCATCCGGAATGAGATCCACCGGGGAAACGATCCAGAGCAGGGCGAAGCACAGGGCGAACAGCAGCCGCGGCACCTCGGCGACACCCCGCAGGAGCGTATTTTCCACGCCGAGTTCGTGGCAGGGGGTGAGGATGGTTCCGCCGCGGTCGCCGTGCAGTTCGAGCAGGCGGTGGATGGTGACCAGATCGCCGGTCAGCTGTGCGACCTGCGCCCGCAGTTCCGGCGCAGACGCTGCCGGATACTCGTTTCGCGCGAGGCGCAGCGCCGTTTCCGCGTCGATTTTGCCCCGCCGCAGCGTTTCCGCGGCGATTCTCAGCTTGGCCCGGTAGGCGGCGCGGTCCGGTTCGCTCTCCAGCTCGCGGAGAAGTTTGCCGCAGGCGATGGCGTTGGCGGCCGGGCTGCACTGGAGCAGCAGCGCCCCGCCGAGCATGACTGCCGCCGCAAGACAGTCGAACGCGCTGCCCTCCGGCGCCCGCATGCCGAGCACCAGGCCGGCGGCGAGGACGAGAAAGAGGAAGCCGAAGCGCAGCGCGGGCCGACGGAAACAGCATCCGGCGAGCACCGCCAGCACCGCCAGCGGCAGCAGCGGCGAGACGAAGAGATCCTTGAGAAATTCCGGCGTCAGCCGGTTGATCCCGACAAAGCTCCCCAGTTCGACCGCCCGTTCCCGGAAGATGCCGAAGAGCGAACTGTCGAAGGCGCGGGCGGGGGAGGCGCCGAAGATCCGGGTGAGGAACATGGAGAAGGGGATCAGCAGCGTGAAGTGAAGCAGCAGGTTCGCGCCGCGCGGCGGACCGAGCAGAGAGTCCTCCCAGGCGAACGCGGCGACGATTACCAGCGCGAGAAGGGCGATCAGCAGATTGGTTTCAAAGGTGAAGAAGAATCTGCCGAACCACGGGTCGCGGATGAAGAACGCACACGCGGCGAACTGCAGCAGCAGCGCGAAAAAGAAGTTCGGGTCGGTAAAACCGTTCACCCCGGTGTGGGGACGGAACCGTTCCGGCACGGCGGCGCGGAGGAGAGGCCTGAATGAATTCATAACGCACTCCTTTCCAGGAGGGTCTGCAGATCGGTGAACTCCTTTTTCAGTTCTCCGGCGGTGACGCGTTTTCCCTCGACCACCTGCGTGCGCCGGAACCAGGGAAAACTCCAGATGTGCTGGAGGATGTCGTGGCGCAGCCGGACCAGTTCGCGGTCGGCCGGATAACGTCGGCAGAGGGTGAGCGCGCGTTCCCGCTCGGCGAAGCCCGGTTCGCCCGGATCGTCTTTACATCCGGCGGCGATCCACTGTCCGGTGAGGGCGAGGGCGAGCTGTCGGGTGATCCGGTTGCGCATGGCCGGTTTGAGGCCGGCAAGATCGGCGAGCGGTTCGAGCAGTTCCACGGCCCGGCCGCATCGTTCCGTCAGCTCCTTCGGAGGCGTGGTGAGCAACCGGGTAAACTCCTCTCCCGGCAGGAACGCACCGGCGCGGGCGCTGCGGCCGAGCAGGGAGTCCGGATCGAACGCGAGCAGTTTCCCGGTTTCCGCGAGGAGCCGCCGGGGATTGCCGCGGTAGTAGTCGAAATAGAGTTCGAGCAGCCGCTCGTTGGCGCGCGCCTTTTCGCGGGAGCGCGAGGCGAGAATTTCGCGCCCCGGCTGGAGCAGCAGACCGGCGTACTTCCGGAACTCCCCGGCGTCGCGGGCGGCGATGGCGGCCTCAAGCCGTTCCCGGTAGCCGTCGTCGACAGTTTCCTCCCCGGCGAACTCCTGGCTGGTGAGCTCCCGGGTGAACCGTTCGCGCGGGAAGGTGAACAGCATGGCGCAGAGGGTCAGCATAAGGAAGAAGAGAAAGGAGAGCACGGTTCCGGCGGTGAGCGGCCGTCGCGCGGCCAGTTCCGCCTCGGCCGCCTGCCGGAGTTCGGCCGGCAGCAGTTCGCGAATCGCAGCTTCACGCTCCTCCGGCGTCATCGGCGTTTCGTCGCGCGGAGGAGGAAGCACCATCTGGAATTCCGGAATCAACGCATAGCTCCTTGTCATGGTCTGCCTATACCTTACAGGCCGGGAGCTCTCTTTTCAAGACGAAAGGCGGGCTTTTTCCGTCGAAAAGTTTCTCTCCCCCCTCCGACTGTCGAAGAAGCGGACCCTTCTTCGCGGTGGAACGGAAAGCCGCCGGGAAGTTTCCGGCGTTCCGTCGAAATCCGGCTTGCAACTCTTCCGATGACACGGTATCTTATAGAATGCTCAGGAAGGAGACAGCCATGGAAAAAGCAAACGTCTATTTCACCGATATGCGGGTTCGCCCGGAAGGGCGGAATCTTCAGCATAAGCTGGCCGCGCTGATGGAGCGGGCCGGAATCGATTCGATCGACTTTCAGGATCGTTTCACCGCGATTAAAATTCACTTCGGCGAGGCGGGCAACCTCTCGTTCCTGCGCCCGAATTTCGCCCGCACCGTGGCGGATGAAATCAAAAAGCGCGGCGGCCGCCCCTTCCTCACCGACTGCAACACGCTCTACGTCGGCTCCCGGAAACATGCCCTCGAACACATCGAAACCGCCTACCTCAACGGGTTCTCCCCCTGTGCGACCGGCTGCCATGTCATCATCGCCGACGGCCTCAAGGGGACCGACGACGTCGCGGTGCCGGTGCCGAACGGCGAACTGGTGCGCGAAGCGAAGATCGGGCGCGCCATCATGGATGCCGACATCGTCATCTCGCTCAACCACTTCAAGGGGCATGAAATGACCGGTTTCGGCGGTGCGGTCAAGAATCTCGGCATGGGCTGCGGTTCCCGTGCCGGGAAGATGGAACAGCACTGCGACGGCAAGCCCACGGTGAAGAAATCGCTCTGCATCGGCTGCCGCGCCTGCGCCCGTATCTGCGCCCACAGTGCCCCCGCCTTCCCGGACGGAAAGGCGAAGATCGATCACGACCGGTGCGTCGGCTGCGGCCGCTGCATCGGCGTCTGCCCGAAGGATGCGATTCAGCCTTCGTGGGGGCAGAAGGCGGGGCTGATCGACAGGAAGATGGCCGAATACGCTCTCGCGGTGGTGCACGGCCGCCGTCACTTCCACATCAACATCGTGATGGATGTTTCGCCCTTCTGCGACTGCCATCCGGAGAACGATGCGCCGGTCGTGCCCGATGTCGGCATGTTCGCCTCGTTCGACCCGGTGGCGCTGGACTACGCCTGCGCGGACGCGGTGAATTGCTGCACGCCCAATGCCGGTACGCTTCTCGCGGAGTGTCGCGAGCACACCGGCGACCATTTCCACGACATTTCGCCCTCGACCAACTGGCACATCCAGCTGGAACATGCCGAAAAGATCGGCCTCGGCGTCCGGGAGTATGAACTTGTCCGGATCTGAATCGGCGCGGATCGAACCGCTGGAAATTCTCTATTTCTTCTACCCGGAGGATACGCCGCTCCGGCGCCTGCTGCTGAAACACAGCGTGCAGGTGCGGGAGAAGGCGCTCTCTCTGCTGGAACACTCTCCGCTGAGCGGGGAGGCGGATCCCGCTCTGGTTGCCGCCGGGGCGATGCTGCATGACATCGGCATCGTTCATTGTCATGCGCCGAAGATTCTCTGCGTCGGGAGCGAACCCTATCTCGCGCATGGCCTCCTCGGCGCGCGGATGCTGCGTGAATACGGCGCCGCCCGCAACATGGCGGCGGAGATGGAACCCTTCGCCCGCATCTGCGAGCGGCACACCGGCAGCGGCATCACCGCCGAAGAGGTGCGCCGGCAGCAGCTGCCGATTCCGGAACGGGACTGCCTGCCGGAAACGATTGCGGAGAAGGCGGTCTGCCTCGCCGACAAGTTCTTTTCCAAATCGGGCGACATGCGGGAGAAGCCGCTGGAACGCATCCGCCGTTCGATGGAAAAGTTCGGTCCCGGTCCGGCGGAGCGCTTCGAGGCGCTGTGCCGCCTCTTCGAACGCGGGAGCCGGGTTTATTCCCGATGATCTTTCCCCCAGGGCCGGCGGAGCTTTTCCGGATCAGGGTCCGGATGTTCCGCGAAGTGGACGGCCGGCCGGAAAACATAGAGCCGGCAGCGGTCCTCCTGAAACTTCTTGACCGCACAATCGTCCCGGCAGAGCTGCTCCGGATCCTCGCCCGCCAGATCGGCCACCTGCCGGATGCCGATGCGGAAGAGATCCTGTTCGACCTTCGGCCCCACGCCGGGAATTTGCCGCAGATCGCTGCCGCCGCGCGGGCGGGGGATGGTGTACTGCGACATGTCGCATCCCTCCAGAGCCAGCAGCCGGAACTTGCGCCGGAGCCCTCCGGCGTATCCGGTCAGGTTGCCGCCGCTGCCGATCACCCGGTGGCAGGGAATCAGGATGCCGACCGGATTGTGTCCGACCGCGCCGCCGACCGCCTGCGCCGACATGCGCGGTACCCCCAGTTTGCGGGCGACTTCGGCGGCGATGGCGCCGTAGGTGGCGGTGGCGCCGCGCGGAATCCGGCGCAGCTCCTCCCAGACCGCGAGGCGGAAAGGGGAGCCTTCCAAGCGGATCGGCGGCGTCTCCCCCGGCTCCTTCCCGGCGAAGTAGCGTTCGAGCCACGTTTCGGCCGCTTTCAGCACCGGCAGCGCGGATTGTTCCGCCTCCGGGGCCTGCGGCAGGGCGGCGGGAACCCGGCCGCTGAATTCCACGCCGACCAGAAACTCTCCGCATCCGGCGAGGATGATTTCGCCCAGCGGCGAACGGATGCGGCGGAACTCCCGCGCCGTATTTTCTCTCGCGGAAGGTCTCATCGCCTTGCTCCTTCCTGTGAAATGTTTTTTCGTCATACTATACACCGGAAGCGGCGGAAAGCAACCGCCGCGGGGGAGGGGAGCGGCCGGGAACAGCTGTTTTTCTGCAGTTTTGCCGCCGCGCCTTGAAAACGGCGCATTTTGTGGTATCTTTTGCAAAATGAAACGATGCATTCCAAATTTTAGTTTTTCGAGGTGAAAATGGCTGCGAAAATCATCGACGGCAAGGAGATTGCCCGGCAGGTCAACGAAGAGACCGCGCACCGGGTGGAGGCGCTGAAACGGAAGGGGCGCACGCCCGGACTCGCAGTGGTGCTGATCGGGGACGATCCCGCGTCGCAGGTCTACGTCAACTCCAAGGTGAAGAAGTGCGCCGAACTCGGCATCTGTTCGGAGAAGCGGGTACTGCCCGCCGACGCGACGATGGAGCAGGTGCTCTCGCTGATCGCCGAGCTCAACGCCGATCCGAAGATCGACGGGATTCTCGTGCAGTCGCCGCCGCCGAAGCAGATCGACGAGGAGAAGGTGATTGCCGCGATCGATCCGGAGAAGGATGTGGATTGCTTCCATGAGCGGAACGTCGGGCGGCTGCTGATCGGCGGGACGGATGGATTCCGTCCCTGTACCCCGAGCGGCATTCTGGTGCTGCTGGAGCGCTCCGGCGTCGAGACCGCCGGACGCCACGCGGTGGTGATCGGCCGTTCGAACATTGTCGGCAAGCCGCTGGCGGCGATGCTGATGCAGAAGGGAAAGGGGGCCAA
>CAZPWP010000091.1:0-8235 GCA_964590295.1 uncultured Victivallis sp. | reverse complement strand
TCCGGAAATTCCGTGGTTTATTTTTAATGCATGGAAAGTTCACTGCAAGAAACAACCTTCGCCTTCACAAGATTTGGGACAAAACCAATTTATTATCTGCAATAGGATGATATTATTAAAAAAAGAAATTCTCTCCTCCGCCCTAAGGGAGAATGACTAATCCAAAAAGTCAGAAACCATTGATATTGTGCAGGTATCTGCGGTACTCCCGAGGTGAAACACCGAAGTGCTTTTTAAATTCAGTCGAGAAGTTCAGCGGATCCCGGTATCCGATCCTTTCAATCAGTGCCTTGATTGGCAATTCCGGCTCCCGGCGCAGCAGTTTCGCGGCGGCCCTCATCCGGCATTCGATCAGCAGTCGGTAAGGCGTCGTATGGAAGTGACGGCGAAACAGGCGGGTCAGGTGGGTCGGCGTACACCCGTAGAGTTGCGCCATCTCCTGTACGGTATGTTCCTTGTTCATCGACTCTTCCAGATGGGATTTCAGTTCCAGCAGCGTCCGTGGCGCCTGTTCGATCTGCATCGGGGCTGCAAGATAGGTGAGCAACTCAAACGTAAGCCGGGTATTCTCCAAAAGGGCTTCCGGCGAATCGCATCCCTCCAATGCGTTCAAATGCCCGAAGATGCGGTGAACTGGGCTATGGTTGATTCCGAAAATCACGTTCAGCTTTGCAAGCCCGCTTTTTTCAAGCAGCGCCGGCAGCAGCGAACCGAAGATGCTGAACGACTCTTTTTTGCAGAAAGAAGACGCTCCCACCAGAAATTCGCCCTCTATGCCCGGCTGCATCAGAAACAGCTCCCCCGCTTCCAGGGAATACGCCTCACCCCGCTGCCGCACGAAAAGGGTGCCCTCCCGCACGTATTCCACAGAGAGAAATGGTGTGTTAATCCGCCGGAAACAGGCGTGCGGCAACAGATGAACCTCGGTGGTCAAGCTGGTGTAAAGCAAGTGTTTCCCGGAGTTTTCATAAAACAATGAATGAGTTGCAAAACTTCGCCTTGAACGCTGCAGATAGAAACGCATTCCCTCGAACGTCTCAGGGAAAGCATGCGGAATGCCGTTAAATACCTCAGTACCCTTGAGTTTTTTCACAATGTTTGTTCAGCAAATGTTTTTGTTGTTTTTCTCATTATAATATAGACGGTTCAGCATTGTTTTTCAAAATGGTTTCAGATATAATTAATACAGAGATGACCAACTTTAAAGCAGGAATTGGAACGGTATGGAAAAAGAATCAATGCTTTCCCCCGGAAGTTTGCAAACCTGGATCGGCCAAAGAAAAACCGGGATTCATCTCTCTTTTTTTCGGCCCGAACATACTTTCACTCTTATTGAGCTGCTCATTATGATAGCTATCATAGCAATTCTCGCGAGTATGCTGCTGCCTGCCCTGAATGCCGCGCGGGATCGGGCCAAAACCACCACTTGCCTCAATAACCTCAGACAGATGGGGGCGGTAGCAATTCTCTATGCCGGTGATCAGAACGACTGGTGGGTTCCGCTTTTCGTGCCGGACTGGCCGGATAACGATCTCTTCCGCCGATATTTGAATATCAGTCCATCGCAGCTTTTACCGAACAAGCAATGGAACGCCGGCCGGCTCTGCCCGGCCTCTTATGCGGCAATCAATTCGAAGATAACTTCAGGCATCGCCGCTGGCCAGAGCAACTATTCCTATGGGGCGAATTACGTCGGCTTCAATGACACTTCCATTCCTTCCGCCTTTCGGCTGTCGAGAGTCAGGCATGCCTCCGTACGCATCGCCTGGGCTGACTCCCTGAGCTGGCTGTTGGCACAATACACTTGGTCCGGTTCAAAAGATTCTTTGGTGGAGACCATCAGGAATTACCGCAGCAATGGCGAATCAACCGCCAGTGCGATGCTGGCCCCGCGTCACCGCGACCATGCCAATGCGGTTTTCTACGACGGCCATGCTGCTTCTCCCTCCTCATCCGAATATCTTGATCATTGTGAAAATTATCTGAGCAATCCCACTCTGTAAAACGGAAAGGTCCCGATATGATGACACGTCATTTTATTTTATTGTTGCCGTTGGTGGCAGCCGTACTGACTGCTTCCGAAATCCCCGCTTGGCTTCCGCTGCCGCGCGAAACCGTGGAGCGGCTAGCCGTCGTTCCGGCAGCGGAAGTTCCGCACGGACCGGCAGAAACGCCGCAGCAGTTCAAAACAGAACGCTCATTGAACGGCACGTGGAAACTTTCGCCACTCGAAAACTCCGCCGTTCCTTTCGCGGAAGTTCCGGAACAGGTTCGTCAGTATGTCGCACCGGAATTCAACGCTTCCGCCTGGAGCGATATCGAGGTTCCGCTTGACTGGTACGAAAAATTTCCCGACAAACAGATCAAGGGCAAGCCTTATGTGCGTGGCTGGTATCGGACCGCATTCCGCCTGAGCGCGGCGGAACGGAGAGGCCGCAGGGTCATCCTGAAATTCGACGCAGCCGGCTCCGACGCAACGGTATACCTGAACGGCCGGGAACTCGGCTCGCACTGTGGCAACTTCACCCCGTTTGAGTTTGACGCGACGGAAGCGGCCCGGGAGGGGGAAAACATTCTGGCGGTACGGATCGTCAGTGAGCTGGGCACCACATTCGGCATCAAAAAAGCCGCTCTCCCCTACGGTTCGCAGTGGAGCGGCGGCTGTCTCAAGGGAGGACTCTGGCAGCAGGTCCGCCTGTCGCTCGAACCGGAACTCAGGATATCGAAACTCTTCATCACGCCGCAACTGAAGTCGAAAAGCATCGAAGTCGCCTATACCGTAGTCAATCATACCGGGAAAGCGCAGAGCGTCAGCTTCGTCGGGCAGGTGTCGCCCGCCGTCACCGGGGATGAACGGAGGATCATCGGAGACGTTTCCGTGCCGGGCACGGTGCCGCCGGGAATTTCCCGGGGAAATGTCACCATTCCGCTGGATCATCCGGTGCAGTGGGAACCGGACAACCCGTGGCTCTACTATCTGAATTTCCGTATCCTCAAAGACGGGCGGACGTTCTCCGGCGATCTCCGGCGGTTCGGCTTCCGGGAGTTCCGCGTGGAAAACCGCCGCTTCCATTTGAACGGCAAGCCGGTCTACCTCTTCGGTCAGAATCTCAACTCCGTCAACTACGGCGGCAAACTCACTCCCGCCGGAGACCGGCAGCGCCTGGAAAACGACATCCGTCGCGTCAAAAGCCTCGGCTGCAACATCGTGCGTACGCCGCACATGCCGATTCTGCCCGAGGCGCTCGACCTCTGCGACGAATACGGGCTGATGGTCTATTATGAATGGGCATGGGCCTTCGACACGCAACTCGCGCCGGAATTCGAGAAGAACGACCTCGCGGGAGTGGCGGAGTTCGTCGAAACGGGATACAACCATCCGTCGGTCGTGATGTGGTGCCTCGGCAATGAGCTTCGGCATACCGACCGTCCAGACATCGTTCGGCTGCTCGACCGGCAAGTCGCGCTGGTCCGCAGTCTCGACCATTCCAGGCGTCCGGTCAGCACCTTCTCCGGGGCCGCCGGCTGGCAGAGTTATGGCCGCAACAAACTGGAGACCGACGTGCTCGACTTTCATACCTATACTTCGCTGTATGGCGCCTGGACTCAGATGCCGGATGTATTCCGCAGGATATCCGGGGGGCTTGAAGAAATTTACGGCACAGGATTCCCGCAGGCGCTGGTCGCATGGGAAAATGTCGGTTTCTCGTGGGGTGCGCGTCCCGATCCCTCTTTCCGGCGCGGCGACCGCAAGCTCTATGCCGAACAGATGCGCAAGCCGACCAGTTGGGGCGCGCCGAACGGTGTCGGCTTCGTCGGCACATCGCCGCTGTTCAAGGCGCTCGCCCCGGGCTTCGGCGAATGGGCGCAGACCAGATTCGGCCACCGCATTTTTGAATATTACCGGCTCAATCCCGACTATGCGGGGTTTTCTCCGTGGTTCGAGCCGATTCCCGCCTCAACGCTCTGGAATCAGCCGGTCTATCCGTCACTCTGCAATGCGGACAAATTATTCCCGCACAACCTGTTTTCCGGTGAAGAGAGTCGCTGGGAACTGACTGTCGTCAACGATGGCCCGACGCCGTATGAGAACCTGACGCTGGCATTATCGGTATTCGACGGCAAGGAGGAGCTGCCCCTGATGGAACTCTCCGTCCTCCCGCTGCCGGCACATGACCGGAGGAGCCGGAGCGTTTCCCTTGTGTTTCCCGCAAACATCGAGACCGGCTTCCGCCAGCTTCGCCTCGCACTGAAGCAGGAAGGAAAACAGATCGGACGGAATTTCTACGACGTTTTCATCGGAAAACGCGCGGAGCTGGAACGCCACATTGAAACCGCCCGCCCGGTACGTCTCCTCGATACGGGCGCTCCTGGAAATGTACGGGAACTTCAGGCGCTTTTCACCCGCCTGCATATCCCGTTTGAAACGATCTCCGCAATCGGCGAAGCTCCGGCCGGCGCACTCGTCGCCGTCCCGCCGGAACTTCATGAGAGCCAGACGCTGGCGCTGGCCGGAGCGGAGCTCATGGAATGGATTCAGCGCAAAGGCGGCACGCTCCTCGTGATGGAACAGAAAAATCCATTGTCCGTCTATCCCGGCGGCCGCCGCCTGACTGCGGACAGCGCCGCTTATGTGGACATGGTGCTCCCGCAACACCCGGTGTTTCGCGGCATGGATTACCGGAATCTGGAGTCCTGGGGCAATCCCGACCATGCCTACGTGGTGGATTTCAGCTTTATGCCCTATACCGAAGACGCCCTTGCGGTCAAGGGGCCGCTCTTCTCGCACAGCAACGCCGGCGTTGCGCTTACGGAGTTGAAAAGCGGCTCCGGACGGCTGATCTTTTCGCAGCTCAACGCGGTGCGATGCGCTCCGGGCGATCCCTCCGCCGCGCTCTATTTGCGCAATCTGCTCGAATACGCGGCAGGAAACGCCTATGTGCAGGACGCTCCCGAACTGGAGCTTGAAGCGGACCGGGACTACTGCATCGATGAAACGAAAGCGCTACGAATCGACCTTGCTCCTTATGCAAACCGTTCGTTCCGGGATGATGTTTCCGGCGACGGGAAAGGTGGTTGGACCGATGAAGGCGAAAATGATTTCCGCACCATGCCGCTCGGCAGCGTGCGGGCCGCCGGCATTCCGTTCCGCATCCTTGATCCGGCGGAAAACAACGGCGTTTCCTGTCTGGTGTTGCGCGGTACGCAACGGCCGCATTTTCCAGCGGCAATCACCGGGATCCGCATCAATGAAAAACTTTCACGCGTCTTTTTTCTGCACACCTCCACCTGGGGCGGCAGTAACCGGGCGGGGGCATATCGCTTCCATTACGAGGACGGCACCGCCGTCGATTGCCTCCTGCAGGGGGGCGGCAACATCGGCGACTGGTGGAATATCTTTTCACTTCCCGATGCCCGAATCGGCATCGAAAGAAAAAATCCGCAGAATCAAACTGTCGCCTGTTATGTGACCGAATGGGAGAACCCGAAACCGGAACTGCGGATCGTCAGCATGGATTTTCTCTCGCTCGCTGCGCTTCAGGCCGGTGAAATCGACTGGAATCCGGAAAACGCCGCCATTCCGGTGCTGGTCGCCGCCACAGCGGAGAAAAGCAATCCCGACCGCGCCGTCCTGACCGCGGCGGACACCTTTTCCGCCGCCCGCGGCATTCAGGAGGTCAACTCGCAGGTCTCCGGCAGCGTAACGGTCCGAAGGGAATCTGACGGCGGAGCCAACCTCTCGGTACACTTTCCCGCTTACAGCGGAACCGATGTACCCGGTGTATGGATTTCCTATCGGAAAGGGGCATTGCGCGGGCCGTACTTCTCGCTCTCATGCGACATTCGCAGCCGGCAGGGGGGGACAATTCAACTCCGGCTCCCCTGTGACGGCTGGCGGGATTACTGGACCGCCTATTGCCGTGTCCCCGGCGACAACCAATGGCACCGGTACAGGCTGTTTTTCAACCGGGATTTCAAAAGCCGCAGCGGCGGTGGAGATACGCCGATCGATTTCGACCGCCTGCGCAATGAACTTTTCCTCTTTTCGCGTGCCGAGTTCAACCTGAGCGGCGAGGTCGCCGTTCACGATTTTGAAATCAAAAATATTGTTCTGAACTAAGGAGAAACCGTATGAACAAGCTTTTTTGTCTCGCCGCCGCCACGATGCTGACCCTTCCGGCCTTTTCCGCCTCATTCCGGGCGGATCTTTCCGGGAGTAACAAAGTGCCGCTTTCAGCAGTTGAAAACAAGGATGCCATTGTTCTCAAGCCGATGCACTGGGTGGAAGAGCCCGCCCGACAATTTACCCTGACCGGAACCGCTCCGCAGGAATGCTCCGGCGACTGGAATGAGTATACCTTTTCGTTCAAGCCCGAAACCGACGGGCTGATCATGATCTCTTTCTTCGGTGACAGGGGCAATATCCTGATCACGAATATCAGGCTGGACGGCAAATTGATCGACAATGGAAAACTGACTGTTGCCGACCGGAAAAATCCGAAAGTTCCACAGGGCTTCTATGCGCGCGGCGCCGGTTTCGAGTTCCTGCCGACAGGCGGTATCGACGGAGGCGGCGCTGCCAAAACAGGTCCCGAAGACCACCTGATTTACCAATTCCGGGCCGTCAGAGATAAAGTTTACACCTTCACCGTTTCCGCTAGGCTTGCGCAATAATCATGAATATCCAGCTCCGTGAAACGATCGACGCAGCCTGGAACCAGATCACCCGGCTCCTGTTCTGTGAAAAAGTCAATCTCCTCTATGACTATCTCGAAAGTCTCGACGAGCGGCGGTTCGATTTCCTGCCACAGCCGGAGGAGATCCGGCGCGGCTTCCCGAACAGCAAAGGCTACGGCACTGGCATGGAGGACAGCATGCTCAACGCCGGAATCGCTGTCGATATCTGTATTCTCCGCACCGGGTTGTTTCCCGATACGGCGGAAGAGTGCGAAGCATTTGCCCGGCGGCTGTTCAAAGGCATGGAGCTTTGCGCAACCGTGCATGGCCGGAACGGCTACATCGTGCGCAGCGTCTCCCATCGTGATGGGAAAAGCTGTTACGCATGTTCGTCCCGCGACCAGATGACTTTCTGGAGTTGGGGATTGTGGCGTTATTTCCACTCCCCATTCGCAACCGCAGCAGAACGCGGACGGATCACGGAACTTGTCATTATGCTTGCTGAGCGTGGTGAACGGGAGGTGACGAAAGAAAATGATTACAGCTACCTCACTCTCGACGGAGTTCCCGATATCCTCAACAGAATGGACCATGTCCAGCCGCATGAGACGCTCCGGCTGCCGATGTTCTATCTGGTCGCCCATGCCCTTTCCGGCAACCGGCATTGGAGGAAGTGCTATGAACGGTGCATCGAACAAGCTCTCGCAGGAGCCGCCGGAATGAAAGAGAGGTGGAACCATTTTGAACTTTCGCAGTTTCTGCTGTCCCTCTCGCTCTGCCATCGGCTCGACCCGCGCCCGGAGTTCGTCCGGATCGCCCGGCGCATCGCAGCGATTGCGGAACAGCAACTCTGTGAAAACTTCCTGCCTCAGTTGGAGCAGTGGAGAGGCGACTGGAGCATTCCGGCAAATTCCTGGAGGGATTCCGGCCACATCACCCTGATGAAACGGGCGGATGGCGGAGTGGTCGGTGCTGACGGACGGCTCGACCTCCGTTGTCATCAGGAGCCCGCTTTCATGAAGCTGTTCGATTTGGTGCGCATCCCCGGCAATCTAATGGCGGGACTTCTGCTGGCCCCGGATCATCCGGTATCCGCCGCTTTGCAGGAGCGTTTCCTCACCGCCTTCCTGAAGCCGGATTATTCCCGCACCTGTACCTGTAGTTCCGTCAGCATGTTGTATGGTGCACTACTCCTGTCTGGCAACCGGAAGAGACAGCGGACCATCAACCGCAACTTGTTCTTCAAAACTGATTTTCTGAGTCCATAATTTCTAAATTCGATTTTTTGTTCATTTCAAAAGAATTATGCAGATGAAACATTGTAAAAATAATACAAAGAGTCTGAATTTATTTCTGCTTGTTGCAGATGAATCAAACTCTGAAGAAAAGTATCCGCCCAGCAAGCCTCATCTGGATTTGCGGCAGGTGGCGTAGTATGTTCTTCCCTGAACCCGAACCAGAGGAGGACGGCATGGGACGCGAAGGACGAGAGTATCGGGAGACGCAACTGTCAGAATATTGGGACAGCGGTTTGACGATTCAGGAGTACTGCGAGCT
>CAZPWP010000090.1:0-8240 GCA_964590295.1 uncultured Victivallis sp. | reverse complement strand
TTCGATTCCTCATTTCGAATTCCAGTTTCATCCCCCCGGAAACTATCTGCGTCTTTCGTTTTTGCTTGTTTCCTGATGTCCGGAAATTTATTTTCCAACCAGTTCTGAACGGCAACGTCGTTCCGCCGATACGCTCGTTTTACCGGTTTTGAGGAGGGAACCCCCGGCGTTTCCAATATTCGCCAACCGTACGAATCGGCATGTCGATTCCAAACAATGATGGGATATGCCGTTTTACTGCCTGACGAGTCCGGAGCGCAAACGGTAATCGGGTGAGCTCCGACAATCTCTCCAATTTCCGTATGACGTTTCCATTTTCCGCTTTGATAAAGGCGAACGGCTTGCTCCCGCCTTCCGGCAGGCAGGTGCGACGGCATCTGTTTGATGGGCTGTGCAATGACTCATAACAGGAATACGATACACCACAAATCAGAAAATACAAGTAGTATTAATTGCCGAATCTATATCGATTTGGCAAGCCTCCGCTCCATTGAAAAAAAGGTGCGGGAATGCTATATTAAAAGATCATATTTCAAATCTTACAGGCAAATATCCGGTACATCTATGAGTGAAATCAGAAATATCGCGATCATCGCACATGTCGACCATGGTAAAACCACGCTGGTCGACCAGATTCTGCGGCAGGCCAAGATCTTCCGCGACAACGAGGTAGTGCAGGAGTGCTTCCTCGACAACAATGATCTCGAACGCGAACGGGGCATCACCATCCTCTCCAAGAACATCAGCATCCGCTACAAGGGGGTGAAAATCAACGTGATCGACACGCCGGGACACAGCGATTTCGGCGGTCAAGTCGAGCGGGTGCTCAAGCTCGCCGACGGGGTGATCCTGCTGGTGGATGCCGCGGAAGGGCCGATGCCGCAGACCCGCTTCGTGCTTGACAAGGCGCTGGCGCTCAATCTGCGCCCGGTGGTGGTCATCAACAAGATCGACAAGCCCGACGGGCGGCCGGACGAGGTACAGAACAAGGTGTTCGACCTCTTCTGCGAACTGAACGCCTCCGACGAGCAGCTGGATTTCCCGACCCTCTACGCCAGCGGCCGCGACGGCTGGGCGGTCCGCAGCCTCGACGATCCGCGCGAGTCGATCTATCCGCTGCTCGACGCGATTCTCGAATATGTTCCTGCGCCGAAACAGCTGGAAGGGCCGGTGCAGGCGCAGGTCGCCACGCTCGACTACTCCAATTTCGTCGGACGCATCGGCATCGGGCGGGTCTATCGCGGCACGCTCGACACCCGCAAACCGCTGACCATCATCAAGCGTGACAGGCGGCAGGAGCCGGCGCAGGTCAAGCAGCTCTTCACCTTCGAGGGAATCGGCCGCAAGGAGACCAGCGTGGTGGAGTGCGGCGATCTCTGCGCGATCGTCGGAATCTCCGACATCGACATCTCCGACACCATCTGCGACGCCGAGCATCCGGAGGCGATGCCAGCGATCGCGATCGACGAGCCGACCATTTCGATGATGTTCCGCATCAACGATTCGCCCTTCTTTGGACGCGAGGGGAAGTACGTCGGCAGCCGCCAGCTGCGCGAACGACTCTTCAAGGAGGTCGAACGCGACGTGGCGCTGCGGGTGGAGGATGTCAACGGCGAAGCCTTCAAGGTCTCCGGGCGCGGTGTGCTGCACCTGGCGATTCTGATCGAGACGATGCGCCGCGAAGGGTACGAGCTCGCCGTCGCCAAGCCGCAGGTCATCTGCAAGGAGATCGATGGCGTGAAGAACGAGCCGATTGAGCGGCTCACCGTTGATGTTCCCGCGGAGTTCGCGGGCAAGATCATCGAAATCGTTGGCATGCGCCGCGGCGAACTCATTCAGATGGAGTCGCGCAGGCAGCGCCAGCTGCTGGATTTCTTCATTCCGACCCGCGGGCTAATCGGGTTGCGGAGCAAGGCCTTGACCGCGAGCCAGGGCGAAGCGATCGTCTCGCACCTCTTCGACCACTACGAGCCGTTCAAGGGCACGATTCCATCGCGCACCAACGGCACGATGGTCAGCATGGCGCAGGGCAAGGCGATTCCTTTCGCGATCGACGGGCTTCAGCAGCGCGGAGAGTTCTTCATCGATCCCGGTGTGGACTGCTACGAAGGGATGATTGTCGGCGAGCACTGCAAGGAGGGGGATCTCGTGGTCAACGTGCAGCGCGCCAAGCAGCTCACCAATCTGCGTGCCGCCGGAAGCGACCGCAATATGAAGATCGCCCCGGCCCGCAGGATGTCGCTCGAACAGGCGCTCGAATACATCGAAGATGACGAACTGGTCGAGGTGACGCCGCAGAACATCCGGCTGCGCAAATTTTTCCTGACCGAACTGGAGCGGCGCCGTTCCCGCGGCAAAACCGCTTCGGAGCTCTGAACGGAATCCGCGGCATATCATGAGACGGATGGTACAGCTCGGGATCTTTCTTGTACTGCTGGCGTGCCCGTCTTTGCTGACGGCGGCCCCCCGCAACGTGATTCTCCTTCTCTGCAACGGCGCCAATCTCGCTCAGTTCGAACTGGCGAGACAGGCGGGCCTGAGCCGGGCGGGACTTTCCAACACCGCCGCACTGCCGGTTTCCGGTACGCTGCTGCCGCTGACCGGCAGCTTCCGGAGCATGGAAATCGCTGCGCTGAACGCGCTCGCCTCCGGGTATGCCGGAGACACCACACTTGGCGTGAATCCCGCCGGTGACGAGGTGGATTCTCTGCTCGGTGAGGCGCGACAGCGAGGGCGTCGGACCGGTTTCCTCACCGACGGCGCGCTCAACGACTGGCCGGGCGGGGCCTTCTTCGCCCGGGAGAGTATACTGCCGCAGCCGGAGCAGCTCGACAGCTGGCTGCCGCTCTCCGACCTCGACCTGCTGGGCGGAGCGCTGGTCCGGCGCGCTCCGACGGCGCTTGAGCCATTGGAGACGCCGATGAGCAAACTCGGATACCAGCTGGCGCGCAATCCGGAAGAGCTTCGCGCTGCCTCTTCCGGAAACCGCCTCTTTGCCACGCACAATCCGGCCTCGGAGACCTCCGCGGTGCTCGCCTACATGGATGCGGCGCTGCGGATCCTGCCGGGAGAACAGGGCATGTTTCTGGTGGCTGTGTGTTCGCAGCTTTCCCGGGCGGCCGGCGTCAACGACACCGCCGGTGTGATCCGCGAACTGTGGAGGTTCGACCGGGTGCTCGGACGCGCACTCGACTTCTTCAAGGCGGATCCAGACCACACGCTGGTGGTCGTGGTTTCGCTCTACGACATCGGCGATCTGCAGTTGCCCCGACCAGTCGCCGCCGATTTTCCGGTGGGACTGACCCGGCCGGAGATGCTCGAACGGCTCTCTTCCGGCAGGCTGACCGGAAAGCAGGCGCTGGAACTTGCCGGGGCGGGAGAGCTTTTCGCCCCGAACTCCCGGGCGCTCGCCGCAGTGCTCGACGGTTATTCCCGGCAGGCGAATTCGCCGATGCCGCGTACATTCGAGCCCTGGCTGGACCGGCTCCTCCGGCTGCGCGACCGCCACGAAGGGGTCGAATGGCTCACCCGCACCGTCACCATTTCGCTCACGCCGGTCTTCGCCATCGGCGCCGGAGCGAAGGAGTTCGCGGGAGAGTACAACGCGCTTGAACTGCATGAGAAGCTCCGCCGCAGCCTCGGACTGAACGCGCGTCCGTAGAAGTTCCGCTCAGAAGAGATCGGGAGTGGCGGGCAGTTCCGCCGCACCGTCGGCGTGTTCGCCGATCCAGCGCATCAGGATCGAGGTGATGTAATCGATTTCCCCACCGATGAGTTCCCGTCCCGTCGGAATCCGGTGCCATTTCGCGAGACAGCCGCGGCAGCAGCAGCCAGTGGCGTGCTGGGCGATGAAGCAGGGGTGGCCCCGCATGGGCGTCTGCCGCCCGTCGTTCAGCGGCTGCGCGGGAGCGAGCCGCTCCTGAATGAACCTTCGGCACTGGCCGCGAAGCACCGGGAGCCCGGTTTCGGCGACGATGCGGAGTTCGCGCTCTCCGAGCCGGAAGCGCGAGCGGAATTTCGACGCGGCGAGCCGCAGTTTGAGCGCCTCGTACTCCTCACCGGAGATTTCCGGGGCAGAGGATGGGCTGGCGGAACTCTCCATCCGGTATCAGAGCAGGTGGCCCATGCGTTCTTTTTTGGTGCGCAGGTAAAAGGCGTTTTCCGCGCCGGGCTCGATGACGATCGGAACCCGTTCGGTGATCTTGAGGCCGTAGCCGGAGACGCCGACCAGTTTCTTCGGGTTGTTGGTCAGCAGCCGGATGGACTTCACCCCGAGGTCGAGCAGGATCTGCACGCCGATGCCGTACTCGCGCAAATCGTCTGGGAAGCCGAGTTTCTCATTGGCTTCGACGGTGTCGCACCCCTGATCCTGCAGCTGATAGGCGTAGATCTTGTTGAAGATGCCGATGCCGCGCCCCTCCTGCCGGAGATAGACCAGCACGCCCGAACCGTTGGCGACGATCTGGCGCATCGCGGCGTGCAGCTGTTCGCCGCAATCGCACCGTTCGGAGCCGAATACGTCGCCGGTGAGACATTCGCTGTGGACCCGAACGAGGACGTTTTCCCGGTCCTTGACATCGCCGTAGACCAGCGCGAGATGTTCGAAGGAGTCCACCTTGGTTCGGTAGGGGATGACGCGGAACTCGCCGAAGATGGTGGGCAGTCGCGCGCTGGCGCCGGGAATGATCAGCCGCTCATGATGGCGCCGGTAGGCGATGAGATCGGCGACCGAACCCCATTTGAGATGGTGTTTTTTACGGAACTCATCGAGCTGCGGCAGCCGCGCCATAGTGCCGTCGTCGTTCATGATCTCACAGATGACCCCGGCGGGAACGAGTCCGGCGAGACGGGCGAGATCGACGGCGGTTTCAGTGTGTCCGGCCCGTCGCAGGACGCCTCCCGGACGGGCGATCAGCGGGAAGAGGTGCCCCGGCGAGACGAAATCTCCGGGCGCGGTCGCCGGGTCGATCAGCGCCTGCACCGTCCGGGCGCGGTCGAAGGCGCTGATTCCGGTCGTGGTGCCTTTCCTGGCGTCGACGCTCTGGGTGAAGGCGGTGCCGAAGGGATCGGTGAGCGACGCCGGTGTGGTCAGATTGAGTTCTGCGGCGCGTTCGGCGGTGATGGGGGCGCAGATGAGTCCGCGGGCATGGGTGGCCATGAAGGTGATCGCTTCCGGAGTGGCGTAGGCGGCGGCGACCACCAGGTCGCCTTCATTTTCGCGGTGTTCGTCATCGGTGACGATCACCATTTTTCCCTGCCGGAGATCGGCGACCAGCTCTTCGACCGGATCGAATGTAAATTGATTCATATCAGGAAATATCCTCAACTGTTGGAATGTTAAATGACAACTTCGCGGGAGATTGATTCGACCGCGGACGCCCTGCCGGTAAGATAGTCGTAGGTGACGATCGCCGCATCGACCCGGATCGGACCGCTTTCGACCACCGGGAGCCGGTTCGGCATGCCGGTCGAGAATTTCTGAAGCACCGCCGCGACGTCGCGGCCGAGGACGCTGACTGAAGCCCCCGCCATGCCGACGTCAGTCTGAACCGCGGTTCCGCCGGGCAGCACGTGTGCGTCGGCGGTCGGCACATGGGTGTGGGTGCCGAGCACCGCGGTCACCCGGCCTTCGAGGAAGTAGCCCATGGCGAGCTTCTCGCTGGTCGCTTCCGCGTGGAAATCGACGAAGATGTTTTTGACCGTGGAGGGAATCTCCGTGAGAACCGACTCGACCGTCTCGAAGGGACAGCAGGCGGTTTCGCGCATGAACACCTTCCCCTGCAGCGCGATGACCGCCACGTCTCCTCCGGCCGGATTGCGGAACACGCCCCAGCCGCGGCCGGGCTGGTGTTTCGAGAAGTTGGCGGGGCGGATGATCTGCAGGAACTGCCGGATGTCGGCGTCGAATCCCTTCTGGTCCCAGGTGTGGTCGCCGCAGGTGAGCACATCCGCCACGGTGAGAAGTTCGCGGGCGCAGCCGGCGGTGAGGCCGTTTCCGGCGGCGGCGTTCTCGGCGTTGACGACGACGAACTGACAGTTGTATTCGCGGCGCAGCTCCGGCACAAGCTGTTTGACCGCCTCGCGGCCGCCCTTGCCGACGACATCGCCGATAAAAAGCAATCTCATGAAAAAAACCTCATAATTCGATGATTTTTTAACATAACACTCCGGACGAAATTATGCCAGTTTTTCTGCTCTTTTTTCGTGGTATTTCCACAGCAGACGGAGTGTGATGACGATCTCCGCGAGAAATGCGGCGGGACTTACGAACATCGCCGTCCGCCGAGCAGCAGCAGGCCGGCGACGCCCCAGGTGCCACCGACGATCAGTCCCATGCGGGGGCCGAGCGCCGGACCGTCCGGCGCGGTGCGGGCGAGTACCACCAGCTGCGGGAATCCGGCACCGACCAGAGCTCCGGCGAGGAAAAGCAGCACCACTGCGGACGAATTTCCTGCCGCGCACAGATCCCAGATCAGGAAAGGGAGTCCCGCGGCGATCTCCCACAGGATGCACTTGATGACGTGAAGCCGGCAGACCAGAAAACTGGTGGTCAGCGCGCTGATTCCGGCTTCCGCGCCGGAGAGCATGAAGACCGAGGTCGCCACCGAAGAGGGAATCGCGCTCCCGTCGATGGCGCAGACGGCGCGCAGCCCCTCCGGATGGACCAGCGCCACACCGACGCCGAGGACCAGTACCAGTGCGGTCAGCATCCACATCGCTTCGGGACCGGCGGGGATGAGCCCGATGAAACAGATGATGCAGCCGAGCAGAACCCCGGTCTGAATGAGCCGCGGGCGGGCGCAGCGTTCCCGCCCAGAGCGGGATGGTGTTGGAACTGAAGGCGCACAAGGTGAGCAGCACGGTTCCCATACCGATCGAAAGCGTGTACTTTTCAAGCAGGACCGGCAGGAAGCCGGGCAGAGTGCCGGGAAAAGCATATCCACCATGAAATGCACGGCGGTGAGCGCGGCCAGCTGCCGGAACGCGAGTGAATGACGTGTCATCGGGAGATCCTTTCCGGAATTTTGCTTCCATAATATAGTTGATTATGCAAAAGCCAGATGCGAGAAGGAAAGAACCTTTCCTCAAAAGGTTTTTCGGTTCTTCTGCATTTTGTGTAAAAATTCGTAAAATACTGCATCGTCAAACCATGCGGGCGTACCCATGTTTTCTTCCTCCCCTCTTGCAATCGTTGTTCCGGGTAATATTCTTAATTTAACCGCTCCGGAACAATATCCTATTTGCATTTACCGGGAATTTGCACTATATTTCCGGGAAAAATCTACAATACAGGAAAATCCCGCATCTATGGAAATTCTCTGCTCCATTGAGGAGATCGCCAGGCAGGTCGCCCGCCTCGGCCGTGAAATCACCGGCTTCTATCGCGGCAAACCGCTGACGCTGGTCTCGCTGATGAACGGCGCCCTCCCCTTCGCCGCCGACCTCATGCGGGTCATCGACCTGCCGCTCTACGTCGATACCGTCAGCATCTCCAGTTACCACGACTGCAAAAACAGCGGAAAACTGAACTTCCGCTCCACATTGAAACTATCGCCGAAGGGACGCCACGTCCTGCTCGCGGACGAAGTGCTCGACTCCGGATACACCCTCGCCTGCGTCGCGGAATATTTCCGCAGCCGCGGCGCCGCCTCCGTCCGCACCGCGGTGATGGTCGAGAAGATCCGTCCCCGACCGGACGGCATCGAACATGCCGACTGGACCGGCGTGGTCCTGCCCGACCGCTACCTCGTCGGCTACGGACTCGACGCCGACGAACTCTACCGGAACCTCCCCTGCATCGCCGCCATCACGCCGGAGAAATAGCGCCGCCCGGCGCAAAAAAATTCCGCCCGCATCCGGTTCCTTCCCGGAAACAGGGGAATGTTTTTTTCGTCCTCCCGGACCGTGCCGGAATTACATCCAGTGCTTCAGCAGCTCCTCGCGCGACAGCGTGGTGAAATAGCTCGCCGGAATGTCGAGGATGGTGAACGCCCCCTTGCGTCCTTCCCGGGCGAGGCGCACCACCGCACGGGCGTGCGCCACGAGCACATTGGCGGTCGCTTCCGGATTGCTCCCCCACTGGCAGCGGTATTCGGCCAGCGCAGGATTGCCCTTGCCGGTCTTTCCGGCGGCGATCACCAGTCCGTCGTGCGGGAAGCCCTTGTATTTTTCATCCGGCTCCTGCTGGCTGACGAAGTTCACCGTGGTCCGGTATGGCGCGAAATAGCCGGGCATTTCGA
>CAZPWP010000089.1:0-8258 GCA_964590295.1 uncultured Victivallis sp. | reverse complement strand
GCCACGTCTCCACCACCGTGCTGGTCCAGCAGATGCTCTACCGCTTCTGCGACCAGATTCCGATCTTCGTCGCCGGCGGCATCGGCACCGGCAAGATGATGGCGCACATGCTGCTGATGGGCGCCGCGGGCGTCCAGCTCGGCACCCGTTTCGTCATGACGGAAGAGTCCAATGTCCACCCCGCCTTTAAAGAGGCGTTCATTCATGCCAACGCCCGCGACGCGATCTCGACACCGCAGTATGATTCCAAGCTGCCGGTGGTGGCGGTCCGCGCTCTGCGCAACCGGGGCACCGCCCAGTTCGGCGCGCTCCAGCTCCGACTGCTTCGCGAGCTCGAAGCCGGCACCATCCACCGCCAGCAGGCGCAGGAGGAGGTCGAAAAATTCTGGATCGGCGCTCTGCGCCGCGCCGCGGTCGAGGGAGATGTTGAAATGGGATCGCTGATGGCCGGTCAGTCGGTCGGACTGGTCGACAAGGTCATCACCATCCGCGAACTGCTCGACGAACTGCTCCGCGATGCGGACCGTGAACTCGTCGAGATCAAGCAGAAACTTTCCTGCTGACCAGCACCGCGGCGGCCGACGAGGGAGGTGACGCGGAACGATGGCAACTTCGGAACACAAGTTCGACAGATGGCTCATTCTCCTCGCCGCCGCCGTCGTCATCCTGCTGCTCGGATTCGCCGGATACCGCTCGCTCCGTCGAGGGGCCGGGCGGATGTTCGGCGATTTCTTCTATCCTTATCTGGCGCTGGTCCGTTCCGGTGTGGACACTGTCTCCGACCAGTCGCTCCTGCTCTACAGCCGCGCCCAGCTCGCCGCCCGGCTCGAACGGCTGCAGGAGACCAACCGGCAGCTCGCGGTCCAAACCGCCGTTTCCGGGGAACTCTTCCGTGAGAATGCGGCGCTGCGCAGGCTGCTCGACCTGCCTGTTCCGGCCGGATGGCGCTACACCGCTGCCGAAATCATCCTGCGCGATCCGCTGCTCTGGAACGAACGGTTCACCATCAACCGCGGCAGTCGGAACGGCATCACCCCCGGCGCGGCGGTCCTCGCGGTGACACCCGAGGGACAGTCGCACCTCGTCGGCATCGTCGACCGAGTCGGCTCCCGTTCCGCCGATGTCATCACCCTCTACAGCCCGAATCTGCGGCTCTCGGTGCTCTTCCCGGCCACCGGGGCGACCGGCATCACCAACGCGGGCGAACGCCATCCGACACCGGGGAACATCCCGGTCGGATACCTGCCCGCCCAGTACCGTTACACGCTGCACGAAGCGGCGCTTTCGACCGGCTTCGAGACCGGCATCCCCCCGGGAATCAAGGTAGGGGAGCTCAGTTACGTCGACGAAGCGCCCGGCCGCTTCTCCAATGCTTTGACCCTCTCCGGCCTGTTCCGCCCGGTCACCGGGCTCGACAGCATCCGCTTCGTCATCGTGGCCCAACGGAGCGGCGGCACACAATGAAGGCAGTGTTCGAAATCACCGTCGTCGCCGTCGCGTTGCTCCTTGAACTCGTCGCAGGGAACGCCGGATTCTCCATCCGCCTGACCGCCTACGTGCTCTTCTACTTCGCCTGCGCCGATTCGCCGCGAAACGCCTTGATCGGCGCAGGCGTGACGGGAGTGGTGACCGATCTTCTGCTACACCGCCCGCTGCCGCTGACGCCGCTGCTGCTGGCGGCGACGCTCGCGGCTGGGTGGAGCGTGCGCCGCAAACACCGGGACCATCTGCTGGAGGCGGCGCTGCCCGGGCTGGCCATCGGCATGGTCAACACTCTCGGCGACGCCTGGATCACCCACTGGGCCGGGCGTTACGGCATGCCGTCCGACGAACTGCTCTGGGGAATGATCTTCCACGGCGCCGCCGGAATGCTCCTGCTGACGACGGTGGTATTCCTGCTCGACGGCATCGCCGGCGCGCTCGACCTGCCCCGCTTTCTCGGGGAAAATCAGCCGCCGTTGAAAGGGCGCCGCTGGGGAAGCCGTCCGCGCACGGTGAAGGAACACACCGTCAATCCCGACCGGAGGAAACGTCCATGAGAGAGGAAAAATCCCCTCGGCTCCTGGCGGAAATTTTCGCCCCCGGTCAGCTTCGAATCCTTTTGATCGGCGCCTTCTTCCTCATCGGCTTTCTGCTGCTGATCGGCAAGCTCTATCTCGAACAGATCCAGTCCGGAGACAAACACCGCAGGAACATCTCCAATCAGTCGATCCGGCGGATCCGCATCCCCGCCCGGCGCGGCAAAATCTTTTCCAGCGATCTCCGGCTGCTCGCCGGGAACCGGGCGGAAAACAACCTGGTCTTCTATCCGGAGGAGATGCGGCTCGGCCGCCGCTCGAAATCGGTCCGCTACATGCTCGACGACGCCCGGGTGATCGCCGCCGCCATCGGCAGGGAGAATCCCCTCACCGAAGAGGCCGTCAACCGCCATCTGAACACTCGTCCCGGACTGCCGATCACCGTATTCAAACAGCTTTCGCCGCGCGAGGCCGCGCGTGCGCTCGAATGCGCCCGCGCGTTCCGGGGGATCGACATCGAACAAGGAGAGAGCCGGATCTATCCCTGCGGACAGCTCGCGGCACACCTGATCGGCTCCACCCGTCCGGAAAACCGCGAAAAGGCCGCCGACCGGGGGGAGTTCTTCTACTACGTACCCGACCTGGTCGGCCGCGACGGCATCGAACGGGAGTTCGACCGGCTGCCGGGAAACACGGATTCGCCCGATGCCGTGCCTGGCTCGCCGGAGGCCCCGCTCGGCCTGCTCGGCCTGCCCGGCTACTCCCTCGTGCAGGTGGATCATCTCGGCTACATCCGCCAGAGTCTGATCGACAAGATCGAACCGCTGCACGGCAACAATGTGATCCTCACCATCGACTCCCGCGCGCAGGAGATCGCCGAATCGCTGCTGGTCGGCAAGCGGGGCGCGTTCGTCCTGCTCGACGCCGCCAACGGCGACATCCTCGCCGCGGCGAGCAATCCCGCCTACGACCTCGGCGAATTCACTCCGACCCTCCGCCGGGAATACTACCAGTCGCTGCTCAACAATCCGGACCGTCCGCTCATCAACCGCGCTTTTCAGGGGATCTACACGCCGGGATCGATCCTCAAACCGCTGGTCGCGCTCGCGTTGCTCAACGCCGGGACCAATCCCGACAGCACTCTCTTCTGCGACGGTGGCATCCCGGTCGGGAACGCCACAATCCGCTGTGCCTCCTGGCGGAGCGGCGGACACGGAGAAGTGAACCTCGTCTCCGCACTGGAGAAATCCTGCAACCCCTACATGATTGCACACAGCCTCAAAGTCGGGCTCGGCCGGATCACCGAAGTGCTCACCTCCGCCGGAATCGGCCGCAAAACCGGTGTCGAGCTGCCGGAAGGAAGCGGCATCTTCCCCTCCGACGCCGCCAAGCGGCGGCTCTACCGCACCGGCTGGAACGCCTACGATACCGCCCTGCTCTCCATCGGTCAGGGAATGGTCACCGTGACCCCGCTGCAGGCCGCGCTCTTCACCGCGGCGCTCGCCAACGGCGGCGATCTCTGGCAGCCTCATCTGGTGCAGCAGGTGGTCGATCCCTACGGCAATGTGGTACGCGAACGCAGACCGGTCCGGCGCAGCCGGCTCGTCACCACGCCGGAACATCTGGAAACGGTCCGGCAGGGCATGTTCGAAGTGGTCAACTCTCTGAGCGGCTCCGGACGCGAGGCGGCGCTCCCGGGGATGAAACTCTACGGAAAAACCGGCTCGGCGGAGATCGGTCCGCGCAGCAACCGGCGGCTCACCACATGGTTCATCTGTTTCGTGACTCACCGGGAACGAACCTACGCGGCCTCAATCATGATCGAAGATGGGCGTTCCGGCGGCAAAAGCTGTGCACCGCTGGCCGCGGAGTTCTTCAGCCGCTACTTCCAGGCGCTTCCGAAAGCCGCCGAAAACGAGATGAATCCGGCAGGTTAACTAACTCACGACTTGAAACGGAGCGTTTCTCGTGCTATTTTAATGAATCAGTTTATCAATAGAACCCGGCAAACATTCAGGCGGAAAACATGTTCAATGCAGCAATCATCGGCGTCTCCGGTTTCGGAGGAGTACACTATCAGGACTTCGTAAGGGAGCACGCAGCGGGCCGTATCCGTCCGGTCGGCGCCACCGTCATCAATCAGGAGGAGGAGCCGGAGAAGTGCGCCTGGCTGCGCAGCGTCGGCTGCCCGCTCTACACCGATTACCGCGAAATGCTCCGCGACCTGGCCGGGAAGATCGACATCTGCTTCATCCCCACCGGAATCGCCCTGCACACGCCGATGACCGTCGCCGCCCTCGAAGCGGGTGCCAACGTCTACGTGGAGAAACCGATCCCTCCGACCGTCGCCGATGCGGAAAAGATGCGCGAAGCCTCCCGGCGCACCGGAAAATTCGTCGCGGTCGGCTACCAGACCATGTACCAGCCGGAAACCCGCCGAATCAAGGAGATGCTTCTCTCCGGCCGGATCGGCGAGGTGAAAATTCTCAAATCCTACGGCCTCTGGCCGCGCGATGAGGTGTACTATCACCGCAACAACTGGGCAGGCAGAATCGGTTCTGCCGAGAATCCGATTCTCGACAGCCCCTACACCAACGCACTCGCCCACTATCTGAATCTGCTCTGTTTCTATGCGGGCGACAGGTTCGACACGACCGGCACGCCGGACACCATTCGCGGCGCGATGTATCGTGCCAATCCGATTGAGAGCTGCGATACCGCCGACCTCGAAATCACCACCCGCGAGAGAAAGACCATTCTGTTCTATGTCACCCACTGCAGTGTGAGAAACGACACGCCCTATTCCGCGATCATCGGCGAGAACGGTTCCATTGAGTACACCACCAGCCGGACCACCGTGCGGATCAACGGCGAGATCGTCGAGGAGTTCGACGCCACCCCCGGCAACCAGATGCGCGTCCACATTTACGACGCGCTGGAGAAGCGGCTCAAGGATCCCGCCGCCTTCATCTGCACGCCGGAAATCGCCATGTGCCACACCCGTGTCTGCAACGCCGCGTTCGATTCGATTCCGCTCCTTCCGGTGCCCGAGGGCAGCTTCCACGCCGCCGTCACCTCCACTGGAACCGGGTATCATGTCATTGACGGCATCGACGCAGTCATCGAACGCGCCTACAATGAGAACCGCCTGATCGACAGCCGCGACTACCCCTGGATCGTCAACTCTGAACCCTTCTCCTTCGAAGGATACCGCTCCTTCACCGGGCGAATTCTCAAAGAAAAATAAAATTTGATAATTATTCCTGAATTTTGATTTGCTTTTTCGGGAATTGCCGCTATGTTAAGAAGTGTGACGGATCCGCACGGGATGCGGAACGCAAATACAACCGAAGGAGAAAGAAAAATGGCAGACCTCAAGAACAGCAAGACCGCCGCCAACCTCGCCTATGCGTTTGCCGGGGAGTCGCAGGCCCGCAACAAGTACACCTATTTCGCCTCCGTCGCTCGGAAAGAGGGCTACGAGCAGATCGCCGCGATCTTCGAGCAGACCGCGAACAATGAGAAGGAGCACGCCAAGCTGTGGTTCAAGGAGCTCGGTTATCTCGGCGATACGATGGCCAACCTCGCTGCCGCCGCTGCCGGTGAACACGAAGAGTGGACCGAAATGTACAAGAATTTCGCCCGGGAGGCGGCGGAAGAGGGTTTTGACTCCATCGCCCGCGCCTTCGAGCGGGTCGCCGCGATTGAAAAGCGCCATGAGGAGCGTTACCTCAAGCTGCTGGAAAACGTCAAGAGCGGCGAAGTGTTCGCCCGGGTTGATGAGAAGCGCTGGGAGTGCCGCAACTGCGGACACATCTACATCGGCGAAAAGGCTCCGGAGGTCTGTCCGGTCTGCAAGCATCCGAAGGCCTTCTTCGAGATCGAAGCGAAAAACTACTGATCCGCTTCCAGGAAAAGAGACTTTCGGGAGTTTTTTATGACCGTACGCCTGGAAAATGAGGAAAAACTCCGGTCGGGTTGAAAAGCGTCCGGAGTTTGCAGTATGTTTTCCGCAGAGGATTCAGATAAGATGCAGATCTGTACCGTCGAAAACGGCGGCTGGAGCGCGGAATTTGCCCCGGCCTGCGGCGGGAGATTGATCCGGCTCCGCTGGAACGGCTTCGATCTTCTGCGCGCTCCGGCAACCGAAGCGGAACTCCGGGAAGGGCCGTATGTCTACGGCATTCCCGTCCTGCTGCCGCCGAACCGGATCGACGGCGGCACGTTCTGTTTCCGCGACCGCCGCTATCAGCTTCCGCTCAATGAACCGCAGCGCAACAACCATCTGCACGGACTGCTCACCACCCAGGAATGGGAGGTGCGGCATTCTTGTGTCGACACAGTCGCACTCGGGTGCAGCGTGGAGGCCGCGGCCGGACTGGGCGTTCCGTTCGACGTGGAGATCCGTTACGAGTTCTCCGGTCGGACCATGACGCAGCGGACCGTTGTTCACAACAACGGCAATATGCCGATGCCGTTCGGAATCGGTTTTCACACGGTGTTCCGGGCGCCGCGCCGGGCGCGATTGACGGCGGCGGAATTCCGCTGGGAGGTTGTGCCGCCCCGTTTTCTGGCGAGCGGGAAAAAGCTCCCGTGGTCGGAGTTCAATCCGAACGACTGGTTCGATCCGTCGCGACAAGTCATCTCCTGCCACTTCCCGATGGAGACGAAGAAGTTGGACGGGCAGCCGTTCCGGGGAGCTCTGCTCGATTACGGAGTGTTGCGGGTCCGTTACGAGAGCGGGCCGGAGTTCCGCCACTGGTGTCTGTGGAACCGCGATCCGGCGTCAGGTTTTCTCTGCCCGGAGCCGATGAGCTGGATGGTCAATGCGCCCAACCAGCCCCTCCCCCCGGAGGTAACCGGCTTTCAGGCGATTGCGCCGCATGACACTTGGAACGGCGTCAACCGCATCTCCGTGGAGGAGCTGCGGTGAACACCTTTACCGAAATCAACCTTGAACACTGGCACCGGAAAGAACAGTTCCTCTACTACCGGAGCTTTGAAAACCAGCTCTTCAACATCACGCTCGAATTCCATGCGAAGAAACTCCACCGCTTCGCGAAGGAGCGCGGGGAATCCTTCTTTCTGCGCACCCTCCACGCGATTCTGCGCGCGGTCGATGCGACGCCGCAGATGCGCCGAAAAGTGCTCGACGACGGGCGGCTGGTCGAATTCGAACACCTTGCAGCCTTGACGCCGATCCTCCGCCCGGATCGGGAGTTCACCATGGCGCTCTGCGAATATGCGGAACGCTTCAGCGACTTCATCCCGAATGCGGCACCGGCGGTTGCGGCGGCGAAGCGGGGGAGTTTCGATCCGTCCATCCGAACACGAAACGACTACCTCTGCGCGAGCTGCCTTTCCTCGGTGCACTTTCTCTCGCTCTCGCAGGCGGCGCTCCGGCTCGACCAGACGATCGTCATCCTCGCCTGGGGCGGCATGGACCGACGCGGCCGGATTCCGCTCGCGCTCCAGCTCAACCATTCGCTGGTCGACGGCGCTCATGTGGCCGCGTTCGCCGAAACGCTCGAAGGGCTGTTCGACCAGCCGGAATCACTCTGACGCGCCATCCGGCACGGTCTCAAAGCGGAAGCGCTTCGTTTCGTGGATATCATAATACTCCCCCCGTTGCAGCTGTACTGCGGCTGAAGCGCCACCTTGCCGCCGCCTTCCGGCAGATCGATGGCGAAGGTGGGCACCGCCAGCAAGGAGAGCCGGGAGCGGAAGTGGCGGAGAATCTCCAGCCCGCGTTCCACGCCGGTGGCGAAGTGACGAACCGCGCGCACCGGGTCGACAAAAGGTAGTGCGGTTTGACCCGGATTGCGATCAGCCGCCGGAAGAGCTCCTCCAGCACCGCCGGATCGTCATTGACGCCCCGGAGCAGCACGTTCCGATTGACCACCGACACCCCGGCGAGGATCAGACGACCGCAGGCCGCCGCCGCGGCAAGTTCACTTTCGGAGAGGTCGGCGAGATCAGCGCCGTCGGCCCACTCCCGTTTGCGGAAACAGAAGCGGCAGCACATGGCGCACCGGCCGGTGGCGAGCAGCAGCACCCGGTCCTCGAAACGGTGAATCAGCCGCAGAACCGGCATCTGGCCGGCACCGATTTCGAACCATCCGCAAACCATTTAAAAATCAAGGAATTACAACAAAAAGTTGCAAGTCCTCTTTTTTTGGTGCGCCCGGCATGGCGTACGACGACCGGGGAAAAGTCCCGAAGCCGCCCGACAGGGGGGAA
>CAZPWP010000088.1:0-8388 GCA_964590295.1 uncultured Victivallis sp. | reverse complement strand
CAACCTCCTTCTTGCTGTTTTGTTCCGGAAACAATCAGGGCGACGTCGGCCTTTTCCCAATCTTCGCGAGGTGGTGGAGATGCCGACCGCGATGATCCGGGAGATCTACACCCGCGTCATGCCGTTTTCTGAGCTGACCCACCGCCTGCCGCCGGACGATCGCCGGAATGACCGGCAAGGTGAACAGCACCGCCTTTCACGGCTGGAAGTCCGGCGAGGTGATGTTTCCGGGGCGGGAGTTGCCGATCCGTTCGTGACGACGGGTTTCGGGACCAATCAGCGGAAGATCGACTGCCGCCACGACGGCAGGGTTCTGATTCTCACGCTGGGGCATGACCTCCAGCAGCAATCCGCCCAAATCGGAGAAGCCGCCGGCGGGGGCGCAGGATGCGCTGAAATAACAGGAGGAGCCGGAGGAAAATTTCCGTGCATGCTTTTCCGGCGATGGAAACCATTCCGTTGCGGTGATATATTACCGATGCAGCAGGAAAATTCAGCAGGAGGGCGGCAGATGAGGATCCGGGCGATTGAGGGGGATATCACAACACTGGCGGCAGACGCCATCGTCAATGCGGCGAACTGTTCTCTGCTCGGCGGCGGCGGCGTGGACGGCGCCATCCACCGGGCGGCGGGACCGGAGCTTCTGGAAGCGTGCCGCAAGTTCGGCGGATGCCGGACCGGCGAAGCGAGGATTACCCCGGGCTTCCGGCTTCCGGCAAAGTATGTGATCCACACGCCCGGACCGGTGTGGTGCGGGGGCGGCAGGAACGAACCGGAACTGCTCCGCAGCTGTTACGACAATTCGCTGCATCTGGCGGCGGAGGCCGGATGCCGTTCCATCGCCTTCCCCTGCATCAGCACCGGGGTCTACCGCTATCCGGCCCGGGCGGCGGCGGAGATCGCCGTCGCCGCGGCGCGGGAGTGGTGCGGCCCGCTGCCGGAAGAGGTGATCTTCTGCTGTTTCAGCGCCGGTGCGCTGGTGATCTACCGGGAACTGCTGGAGCAGGAGCAGTGAACTATCGGGAACCGCTGTTCCGGCCTCCGGCGGAGGCGGAGAGCCTGATCTTTCAGGTGGCGTACGGGTGCCCGCACAACCGCTGCCGATTCTGCGGCATGTACAAGAGTGTCCGCTACCGGCTGCGCCCGGAAGAGGAGGTTCTGGCGGAAATCACGGAAGCGGGGCGCCGCTATCCGTGGAGCACGCGGATCTTTCTCGCCGACGGCGACTGCATGGGACTCCCCTTCGACCGGCTGAAACGCTGTCTTGAAGCGCTCAATCGCGCCTTTCCCGCACTGGCGCGGGTCGGGAGCTACGCAAACGGCAGTTCAATTCAGAAGAGAACCGGCGGAGAGCTGGCCGAACTGCGGCGACTCCGGCTGCACACCCTCTACCTCGGGCTGGAAAGCGGTTCGCAGGAGGTGCTCGACCTGTTCGGAAAAACCGAACAGGTCGAAGGGATGATCGAAGCGGTCCTGCGGGCGCAGGCGGCCGGACTGCGCCTGTCGGTGATGGTGCTGATCGGGCTCGGCGGCCGCGCACTGCGCCAACGGCACATCGAACAGACCGCAGCGGCGCTCAACCGGATGCAGCCGCGACTGCTGTCGGCACTGCGGTTCATTCCGATTCCGGGGCTGCCGTTTCCGCCCGGCTACGAACCGGTGACGGAAGAGGAAGCGGTGGAGGAGCTGCATGAACTGATCGGGCAACTGGAGCTCGACCGCACCGTGTTCCGGGCCAACCACACCTCGAATCCGGTGCCGCTCTCCGGCAGACTGCCGCAGGACCGGGAGCGGCTGTGCGGGGAGCTGAAACGGCAGCTCGCCTCCGGCACGCTTGACCGGAACGGCCCCGGCATTCTTCCCGTCGAACTGTGAAAACCGCCTCCCCATGGGGCTGGCCGGGCGCATCCTCTTACTTGAGACAGCAGGTATAGAACTGTTCGAGCTTGTCGAACGGAATCTTTTCGAAGTTGTCGTAAAGATCCACATGGCTCGCTCCGGGAACGATCAGCAGCTCCTTGTTGTCGCCGGTCAGCTTCTTGAAGGCGTCCTCGCTGAAATAGCGCGAATGCGCCTTTTCGCCGTGAACCAGCAGACAGGCGGAGCGAATCTCGCTGCTGCAGGGGAGCAGCGGCGCGTTGAGAAACGCCAGCGTCGAAGTCTTGTTCCACCCCTGGTTGGAGTTGAGCGAACGGGCGTGATAACCGCGGGGAGTCTTGTAGTAGGCGAAATAGTCCCGGACGAACTGCGGAGCATCCGCCGGGAGAACATCCGGCACGCCGCCGGCGGTCTCATATTTCCCGCTTTTCGCATCCCGAAGCCGCTGTGCGCAGAGCTGCCGCCGCAGTTCGTAACGGCCGTCGGCATTCATCGAATCGAAATAGCCGTTGGCGCTGACCCGGCTCATGTCGTACATGGTGACGGCGACCGTCCCCTTGATGCGGGGATCGTTCGCAGCGGCGTTGAGGGCGAAGCCGCCCCAGCCGCAGATGCCGAGAATTCCGACCTTCTCCGCGTCGACGTACGGCAGGAGCGAAAGGCAGTCCACCGCGGCGGAGAAGTCCTCCGTGTTGAGGTCGGGCGACGCCACGAACCGGGGCTCCCCGGAGCTCTCCCCGGTGAAGGAGGGGTCAAACGCAAGCGTCACAAAGCCGCGCCGCGCCAGCTCCTGCGCGTACAGTCCGGAGGACTGCTCCTTGACCGCCCCGAACGGACCGCTGACGGCGATGGCGGCGTACTTCTTCGCCGGGTCGAACTGCTTCGGCCGGTAGAGATGGCCGGCAAGTTCGATGCCGAACCGGTTCCGGAACCGGATGTCCTGCACCGGAATCGCAGGATCTGTCTTGAAAACACGGGTATCGTTCGCAATGGAATTCATTTCGGTCTCCTTTTTCTGAATGTTGTCTGCGGCGGCGATTCCCACCGCGCCGAGCAGTGCAATTGCTGTTGCCGGTAATCGTTTCATTCCGCACTCTCCTTCATCGTTTCCAGCGGGTCAGACGGCCCGCCCCATTTCATACGCCTCCCGGTACGCCGGAAGAGCTTTGATCTCCCCTTTCTCATAAGCGCCGACGCCGTAGAGAATACCACGCTCCCGGCTGCCTTCGAGACAATCCTCGGTGAAGCCGCGGAGGCTCTCGACCGTCCGGCGCATCGCGTCGACGCGGGAATCCGCCGCGGTCAGAATGAAGTAAAACTCCTTGTTCGAAATCGCCGTGTAACGCGGACAGCTCCGGTCGATCAACGTCTTGAGCTGGGCGCACATCGTGTAGAAGTAGACCGGGGTCGCGAGAACGATCACATCGGCGGCGACCATCTTCTCCAGAATTTCCGCCACGTCATCCTGTTGCACGCAGGGGCGCGTGGCGTTGGCGCAGGCGCCGCATCCGGTGCAGTAGCGGATCGTCTTCTCCGCGAGGAAAATCTTTTCCGCACGGTGACCGGCGTCCGCCGCGCCCCGCAGAAACTGATCGCACAGGAGATCGGAGTTTCCGCCGCGCCGCGGGCTCGAAGAGATCAACAGAACCTTTTTCATATTCTCCTCCGGCTTTCAGAAACGTTATTTCACGGTGTATCCGCCGTCGACCGCAATCCCCTGCCCGACGATGAACGAAGCGGCCGGACTGCAGAGCCAGAGCACCGTCGAAGCCACCTCCTCCGGCTGCCCGAAGCGGCCGATCGGCTCGGCCACCCCCTGAATCGCACCGGTCGCCAGCATCTTCTCCACCATCGGGGTTTCGATCGTCGCCGGACAGACCGCGTTGATGCGAATGCCGTGGGAGGCGTATTCCAGCGCCGCGCACCTGGTCATCCCCAGTACCGCATGTTTGGAGGCGTGGTAGGCCACCCGTCCCGGCAGACCGATCAGGCCGCCGATGGAGGAGCAGTTGACGATGGAGTATCCCCCGCCCTGCCGGCGGAGCATCTGCCGGAGTTCGTATTTCATGCAGAGGAACATGCTCCGCAGATTGATGTTCATCACCCGGTCGAACTCGGCGGATTCCAGTTCGGCAGTCTCCACGTCGTCGCTCATGATTCCGGCGTTGTTGTAGGCGCAGTCGAGGCGACCGAAGGTGTCGGCGGCGAACGCGACCATCTTTTGGACCTGCTCCTCGTCGGTCACGTCGCAGGCGGTCCAGGCGGCTTTGAGCCCCTCCGCCGTCAGAGAATCGGTGATTTCCCGGAGGAGATTCTCCCGCCGTCCCGCCAGGACAACCGAAGCTCCTGCCCGGGCGAACATCTCCGCCGTCGCCTTGCCGATCCCGCTGGTTGCACCGGCAACCAGAGCGACTTTTCCATTCAATTCATAATCCATTGCTCATTCCTCCTGTGTTGCAAATTCACTCTGCCAGTTCAATCCGGACCTCGTAACTGCCGCGCAACCCGGCAATTCGGTAGAGCTCACACGTTACGACCCCGATATTGATCTGATGGCCATATCGCGCCGAACTGGCCTCGTCTTCGAAAAGAATTGTAAAATAGTTCCCGTCACGGGCGAAATCGATGTCGCCGTTGAGCCGGCGTAATGCACCTCGCTCTCGCAGCAGGGGAGCGGTTCTGCCGGCACGCCGCAGAAATCGTGGGAATACCGGCTCATCCGCACGGTGACCGGCAGCCGGGCAATCAGCGCCTTCGACGTTTCGCTGTCGATGACCGTATTGCCGAAGTGCATCCGGATCTTCGTACCGGTCTTCAGCACCCGCGTCGGCATGGCGGGATTTTCCCGCTGCATGACCGCACCGTCGGAGGCAAGCCGCTTTGCCGCCCTCTTCGGCGCGGCCGCGAATGTCACGGTCGGATTTCCCCGCCCCAGAGCGGCCTTCAAGCCGTCGGGATTCTCCACGTTTCCCAGCACGGTATAGCGGTAGGGAGAAGAGAAGTTCTCGTAAAACAGCACCACCGTGGAGCTGCCGTAAAGCATCAGATCGCCGCACCGGATCGTTCCGGGCGTTTCCGTCTTTGCCGGCAGCGGGTTCGCCAGATCGGCATATTTCTCATTGCCGTTGAGTTCCCGCATTTCGACCGTCAGCGGCAGTCGCCGCAGGAACGCGGCGGCGGCCTCATTCTCTGCCAGCACAGCGGTGAATCGGGCAGAACCGACGATGATTTCCATACGATCTCTCATTGCACTCCCTTTCGTTTTCTCCGCACGCACGACAAAAATCAGCACAAAAGCGATGACAACGCCCAATCCGATTGCGGAATACCACCTGCACATGCTGCACCTCCTCCCAGTCCATTTTTTCTGCGGCCGTCGACATTCCGGGGATGTCACTGCTCAATGTAAGCGATTTTTATGAAATAGCAAATACTTATTTCTTATATCATAATATGCTTAAAAACTATAACAGGAAATCCCTCGTCCCTGGATCGCCTCCGGACACGACACAAGGGGAGCTCCGGACGGGGAACCGGCGAACAGCGGAAAGTTGAAAAGCGGTGGAACAGTGCTATTGTAAGAAGAGATCGACCGGCGGCAACAGCCCCTCCCGGGCCGACACAGATATCAGCATGGAAAAATCCAGCCGAAATGGAACTCAGAGTATTGCGCTATTTTCTCGGGGTGGCCGACGCCGGAAGCGTGACCGGAGCGGCCCACGCCCTGCACGTCACCCAGCCGACCCTCTCCCGTCAGCTGCAGGAGCTGGAGGAGGAGCTGGGACAGAAACTTTTCGTGCGCAGGAGCCACTCGGTAACTCTGACGCCGGAGGGGATGCTTCTGCGAAAACGGGCCGAAGAGATTCTCGACATGGTCCGCAAAACGGAGACGGAGTTCGGTTCGCTCGGCGAGACCGTCGCCGGAGAGGTCCACATCGGCGGCGGCGAAACCGAAGCGATGCGGCAGATCGCCCGGCTCATCCGGGAGCTGCAGCAGGAGTATCCGCAACTGCGATTCCACCTCTACAGCGGCAACGCCGAGGATGTGACCGAGCGGCTCGACAAAGGTCTGCTGGATTTCGGGCTGCTGATCCAGCCGGTGGATATCGCCCGGTACCATTCGCTCGAACTGCCGGAGCGGGATGTCTGGGGCGTCATCATGCGCAAAGACAGCCCGCTGGCCGAAAGAAGCGCCATCACGCGCGAAGACCTGAACGGAGTGCCGTTGATCTGTTCACGGCAGGTCATGCGGCGGATCTCCCAGGAGAACGCCTATGCCGAATGGTTCGGAGAGAATCACGGGCAACTGAACGTAACCGCCACGTACAACTTGATCTACAACGCCTCGCTTCTGGTGGAGGAAGGGGTCGGCTACGCGATCACGCTGGATAAACTGGTCGACGTGACCGGCCACAGCGAACTCTGCTTCCGCCCGCTGGCGCCGAAGGTGGAATCCGGGATCAACATTGTCTGGAAAAAGCATCAGCTCTTCTCCAGAGCCGCCGAACTCTTTCTCGACCGGCTCCGGCAGCACCTCGCCGCCGACCGGGAATCCTCCGGCCGGTAAGGAACTGCTCCTCCCCGGCACAGACAATCCTCCTCCCGAAGATGGAGAATCGGGTAAAAAACGTTATTTTTTTGCCCGAAAACGCCGCTTCCTTTTTGGAATTCTGCGAAAGCGGGTGTATTGTGTATGGAATCATATTGAACCAATTCGAAGAAACAGATTCCAAACATGATCGATCTTGCCGAAGACTCCAGAAAAAAGGTGGAGAGAGCGCTGCTCGTCGGCATCCGGGAACCCGGCCAGACCGAGGCCGAAATTTCCGAATGCCTCGATGAGCTCGCCGACCTCGTCCGCAATCTGGACGTCGTTCCGCTCGAACCGGTCATCGTCAGCCTCCATCAGGTCATGCCGCAGTACTACGTCGGCTCCGGCAAGGCGCAGGAGATCGCCCAGCTCGCGCAGGAGTGCGAGGCCGACTGCCTCATTTTCGACACCCCGCTCTCGCCCTCCCAGCAGCGCAACTGGGAACGGCTCGCCCGATGCTGCGTCATCGACCGCGAAGAGGTGATTCTCGATATCTTCGCAGAACGCGCCCATACCCGCGAAGCGGTTCTGCAGGTGTCGCTCGCCCGCGCCCAGTATTCCCTGCCCCGCCTCACCCGGGCCTGGACCCACCTCTCCCGCCAACACGGCGGCGGCGCCACCACCCGCGGCGAAGGCGAGGCGCAGATCGAAACCGACCGCCGCCTGCTCCGGCGCCGCATCCAGCAGCTCCGCGAAGAGCTGGAGGTGGTCCGCAAACAGCGCACCACCCAGCGCAAGGCGCGCGAACGCAACGCCGTCCCCCACGGGGCGGTCGTCGGATACACCAATGTCGGGAAATCCTCGTTGCTGCGCGCCCTCTCCGGGGCCGATGTTCTGGTAAAAGATCAGCTTTTCGCCACCCTCGACCCCACCACCCGGCGGATCGCGCTCGACAACAATCTGGAACTTCTGCTCACCGACACGGTCGGATTCGTCCGCAAACTGCCGCATTCGCTGGTCGAGGCGTTCAAATCCACCCTCGAAGAGGCGGTGCTCGCCGATTTCCTGCTGCTGGTGCTCGACATCTCCAGTCCGCAGATCGACTCGGAGTGGGAGACCACCCTCACCGTGCTCAAGGAGCTGGGCGCAGAAGCGAAGAACATTCAGGTCGTTTTCAACAAGATCGACCTCGTCGACCGCGACGCCGATCCGGTGCTCTTCGCCCGGCTGCGCGGGCTCTTCCCCGACGCGCTCTATCTCTCGACCGCGACCGGCGAGGGGCTCGACCGGCTCCGGGAGCGGCTCGCCTCGCTCGCGTCGGAACACCATCAGCTGCTGCGAGCCACGCTGCCTCCGCAGCGGCACGACCTCGCCGCCCTCGCCCACGCTTCCGGGCGGATCTACGAAGAACAGTACAACGACCGCGGGGAACTGGAGCTGGTGTTCACCATCGGCCCCCGGTTCCGCCATAAATTTCTGGAGTATGTGAACCCATGAAATCTCTGTTTCTCTTCGCCCTTCTCTTCGCACTGCTGCTGCCGTCACTCCCGTCGGCTGCCGCCGAATTCTCGCCGTGGGATGCCTGGCGGCTCGGCTACACCACCTTCGAAAAGGGAGTCCAGCTCCGCGACAAGGGGGACTACGTCAGCGCGGTCGAGCAGTTCAACACCGCCAGACGCCACTACGTCGATGTGCAGAAGGCCCGCCCCGACTGGAATCAAAGCATCATTCAGGGCAGGATCAACGACTGCGACCGGGAATTGAACGCGCTCAAAAAACTGGTCGGCAGCCGTCCGACCGGCCCCTCCGTGCCCCGGGAGTCCGCCGCATCCGCCGGCGCCGACTTCGTGGAGCTTCAGAGCCTGCGCCGGCAGGCCGCCGGATACAAGCAGAAACTCTTCGAGGCGATGACCGAACTGAAAGAGCTGCGCCGGCAGGCGGAACAGAGCAAAACCGCCGCGTCGGAGATCGCCAACCTG
>CAZPWP010000087.1:6007-8406 GCA_964590295.1 uncultured Victivallis sp. | reverse complement strand
GCTCCCGCATCTCCTGCTTCGCTTCGGCAGTCTGCCCGTCTCCCCCTGCTCCCCCGCGCCATGGGGCTCGCCGGGCGCTTACTTTCTGTCAAGAACCGTCGAAGAACCTTTTTTTTGAATATTTCCCGAAAAAGCCCTTGACTTTCCCGGAAAGACTGATATGATATTTTAAAATCATAAAATAAGATGTTCAAATATGAATAAAGCGCGGAGCAATACCATTCCTGCCGTAGAGAAAGCGGTGGCGATTTTGAATTGTCTCGGCAGTCGGAACGGCGGGGCGACGCAGGCGGAGCTTGCCGCGGAGTTCGACATCACCCCGAGCACCTGCTACCGGATTCTGCAGACGCTGCTGGCGGCGGATTTCGTCCGCAAGGGGGCGGGCGGGCGTTACGATCTCTCCCACGGACTTGCGCCGGTGGTGCGCAAACTTTCCGACTTTACGGCGCGGTTCAGCGTGGTCCAGCCGGTGCTCGACCGTCTCGCGATGGAGACCGGTCTGGGCTGCAAGCTTTCGATCCGGCAGGGGAGGGACCAGGTTTCGATTCTGCGGGCGGAGTCACCGCGGCCGCTGGCGATTTCCGGCAGGATCGGTGTGCATTTCCCGATCGTGGAAGGGTCGGTCGGCGCGGCGCTGCTGGCGGATGCTTCTTCGGCGGAAATCCGCGAACTTTCCGGAACTTGCACCGAGCCGGTCGTGGAACGGAATCATGCGGAACTGGTGCTCGCCGGCGTGGAGGCGATCCGGCGGCGCGGGTATTGCTTCAACGCCGGGAAGAACCGCTGGCGGGTCGATGCGCTTTCGGTTCCGGTTCGGGATGCGGAGGGAAATGTGATTGCCGCACTGACATTGCTCGGCACGGACGCCGATTTCACCGGCGACCGGGAACAGGCGCTCGCCGCCGCGGTGCGGCGTGCCGCGCGGGAATGTGCAAAACTCTGCGGTTGAATATGGTATCATTTTTCAGGAGGAACCATGAGTCAGAAGATTGATCCGTCGACATTGAAAATCACCGACATGCGGTTCGCCGACATCGACGGCGCTCCGAAACGGTGTACGCTGCTCAAACTCTGCACCAATCAGGGATTGATCGGTTACGGCGAGGTGCGCGACGCTTCCAGCCGCACCTACGCCGCGATGCTCAAGAGCCGCATTCTCGGGGAGAATCCCTGCAACATCGACAAGATTTTCCGCCGGATCAAACAGTTCGGCGGGCCCTCCCGGCAGGCGGGGGGCGTCTGCGGCATTGAAGTCGCACTGTGGGACCTCGCCGGCAAGGCGTGGGGTGTCCCGGTCTGGCAGCTGCTGGGCGGGAAGTTCCGCGACCGGGTCCGGGTCTACTGCGACACCGACTCCGAGGGCGGCGGGCGCGACATGGGGCGGGCGCTGGTCGATCGGATGAAGCAGGGGTACACCTTCCTCAAAATGGATCTCGGGATCGAGCTTCTGATGGAGCGGGAGGGGTGTCTCTCCGCGCCGCTCGGCTTCCTGGAAAAGATGCGTGAATACAAGCAGACCGTTTTCGCCACGCCGCACGGCTCGATCGATCCGCGGGCGATGCGCGGCGAGGCCTACGACCTCTTCGACACCGCGCACGGATTCACCGGCGTCCATCTCACCGAAAAGGGACTGGATTATCTCGACCAGTATATGGCCGACGTGCGTAAAGTGACCGGATACGAGATTCCGATTGCGATCGATCATCTCGGCCACATCCCGGTGGAGGAGTGCATCCGGCTGGCCCGGCGCCTGGAGAAATACAATCTCGCCTGGATGGAGGATCCGGTGCCGTGGCAGTGGCACGAGCAGTACCGGCGCATTGCGGCGGCGACCACCGTTCCGCTCGGCACCGGCGAGGACATCTATCTCAAGGAGAACTTCCGGCCGCTGCTGGAATCCGGTGCGCTGGCGGTGGTTCATCCGGATGTGCTCACCGCGGGCGGCATTCTGGAAACGCACAAAATCGGCGACATGGCCGAGGAGTACGGCGTGCAGATGGCGATTCACATGGCGGAGAGTCCGATCGCCTGTCTGGCGGCGGTTCACGTCGCGGCGGCGACCCGGAACTTCATGGCGCTCGAGGTCCACTCGGTGGATGTGCCGTGGTGGCCCGACCTCATCGCGCCGCGTCTGGAGATCCGCGATGGATTCATCACGGTTCCCGATGCGCCCGGTCTCGGCGTCGAAGCGTTGAATGAATCGCTGATCCGTGAAAAGCTCCACCCCGACTTCCCCGAGGCCTGGGCTTCGACGGAGGAGTGGGACAAGGAGTGGGCCAACGACCGGCAGTGGAGCTGAAGCTCTCCCGGGAGGAGGCGTGATGGAGCGACTTCGAATCTTTCAACCCGGTGATGCGACGCCGGGCAGCCTGTTTGCCGTCGGTGATGTCCGCGGCATT
>CAZPWP010000087.1:4494-5907 GCA_964590295.1 uncultured Victivallis sp. | reverse complement strand
AAAATGATGACCGAATATCAAAAACCGAAAGTGACGCAGGCGGAGATCGACGAGGTGTTTCCCGTCGCCTACCGCGAACAGTGGAACGATGATGTACAGCGGCGGATCGATGACGATATCGAGAAGCACCGCAAGGCGGCGGGGGAGTTTCAGCTGCCCGCGTCCGCCGTGGAACGGGAGATCAAGGTGGAACAGATCTCGCACGATTTCATTTTCGGCGCCCACATTTTCAACTTCGACCAGCTGGGAACCGACGAGCGCAACCGCCGTTACAAGGAGTTGTACGGCACACTGTTCAACTCCGCGACGATCGCCTTCTACTGGAAGCAGCTGGAGATGGAGGAGGGGCGTCCCCGCTTCCGGCCCGAGTACCGCGATACCGCCGACTTCTGGAACCGCTGCCCGAATCCGAACGCGCAGCCGCACTGGCGCCGCCCCGCCACCGATCCGGTGGTGGAATTCTGCCGTTCGAAGGGAATTCGTCTTCACGGTCACACGCTGATCTGGGGCAGCAACCGCTGGCAGATTCCGGATTGGCTGATCAATCGGATTCCGTTCGATTTCCTCGTGAAGGCAAATTTGGAACGAAATTCGTCGGCCGCCACGATTCTCAGCGAGGCCACCGCCCTCCCCTTCGAAGAGATGTCCGCCGAGGAGATGGCGGAGGCGATGCCGGAATATACCACGCTGATCAACGTGCTCGCTGCGAAGCGGATCATGGAGATTGCCGTACGGTACGGCGACAAGATCGACAGCTGGGATGTCGTCAACGAGAGCGCCACCGATTTCGGAAAGGGGCGGATGATCCCCGGTTCGAAGCTTTGCAAGAGCTGGTATGGTCCGATGCCGGGCGACTACGCCTATCGGGCGTTCAAGATCGCCGAGAGTGTTTTCCCGGCGGAGGCGAAGCTGAACATCAACGATTACAACCTTTCCGAAGATTATCTTCATCAGGTGTGTGATCTTCGCCGCCGGGGCTGCAAGGTGGACGTCATGGGGGCGCAGATGCACCTTTTCAACCCGCAGGTGTGTCTGAACATTGCCGCCGGGAAGGATCTGCGGCTGAGTCCGCAGGAGGTCCGCCGGACGATGACGCGGATCGGCGGAGCCGGCGTGCCGATTCACCTGTCGGAAATCACCATTCCCTCGCCGGGCGGAGACCGGCGCGGCGAGATCGTTCAGGCGGAGCTTGCCCGCAACCTTTACCGGCTCTGGTTCAGTCTTGCGCCGATGATGGGCATCACCTGGTGGAACGTGGTCGACGGCTGCGGCGCGCCGGGCGAACCGGCGATTTCCGGTCTCTTCACCCGCGATATGGAGCCGAAGCTCTCCTATTTTGCGCTTGACGAACTCATCAACGGCGAATGGCGCACCAGTGCGGCGTGCCGTGCGGACCGCGAGGGCAAAGTGGGC
>CAZPWP010000087.1:0-4484 GCA_964590295.1 uncultured Victivallis sp. | reverse complement strand
GTCATTTGAAATAAAACCTAACACAACAGAAGGAAATAGGAAGATGCCGTCACTTCAGGACATGAAACAGGAAGCCAGGGAAGCGGGTCTGATGGAACTCGACCGGCTGATCGCCGCCCGTCAGCGCATTCCGAACTGTGAACTGGCCATTCCGCTCGACGAACTCTGCGCCCGGTACGGGAAACTCTACACCGGCTGCATCAACGACGTGCTCCGGGAGTTCTGTCTGCTCGACCAGAATCTGCCGTCGGAGATCATGCCGCTGCGCGATGAGATGGTTGTCTGCGGCGAGGCGTTCACGGTCAAGAGTGCGCCGAATGTGATGATCGAGGGGGAAATGACCTTCCGCGCTCAGATGCTCGACGAAATGAAGCCGGGCGGCGTGGTCGTCTGGGATGCTTCGGAGGACACCGAAGCGTCGCTCTGGGGCGGAGTGATGACCGCCACCGCCGTTTCGAAGGGGATCCGCGGCGCGGTGATCGCCGGAGGAATCCGCGATACGAAGCAGATTCTGGAACAGAATTTCCCGCTCTTCTACAAGTATCGTACCAGCAACGGTTCGCTCGGCCGCTGCATGATTACCCACTATCAGGTTCCGGTCCGGATCGGGAAGGTGACCGTCCGCCCCGGCGACATCATCTTCGGCGACATCGACGGCGTGCTCTGCATTCCGCGTGAAATCGCCTGCGACGTGCTGCTGCGCGCCGAGGGGATCGGACGCAACGAGATCGATATCTTCTCCTGGGTCCGGCAGGGCGACACCATCTCCGAGATCATCGAAAAAGGCGGTTATTTCTAACAGGGATGCGCACGATGGATGGAGCATTGGAAAAACTCTTCTCCCTCGCCGGTCATACGGCGCTGGTGACCGGCTCCAGCCGGGGCATCGGCCGGGAGATCGCGCTCACGCTCGTCCGTGCCGGCGCGACGGTGATTCTGCACGGGTCGCGGGAATCCGCGAAACTTCGCGAGGCCGTCGAACTTGCAAGGCGAATCGGCGGGCGGGTCGAATGCGTCACCGCCGACCTGGCGGATGACAGGGCCGCCGCCGCGCTTCCCGACGCCTGCCGGGCGCTGGGGCTGGAGGTGGATATTCTCGTGCTGAACGCCTCCGTTCAGGAGTATCTTCATGTGACCGATTACGAGCCGGAGGAGTTCGCGCGGGAGTTCCGGGCGAACGTCGGCGCGGCGTTCCGGCTGGTGAAGGAGTTCTCCCCCGCGATGCGCCGGAAGCGCTGGGGGCGGATCGTCTGCGTCGGCAGCGTCAACCAGCTTCGCCCGGCCACGCGGCTGTCGATCTACTCCGCGACCAAGGCGGCGCTGGCGAACTTCACCGTCTGCTGCGCGAAGGAGTTCGCCGCCGACGGCGTCACGGTGAACAACCTGGTTCCCGGCGTGATTCTGACCGACCGCAACGAGAAGATTCTCCGCGATGAAGCGTTCCGGGAGACGGTGCGGCAGTCGATTCCGCTCGGGCGGTTCGGAACCGTCGCCGACGCGGCGGGCGCCGCGCTGCTGCTCTGCGGCGAAGCGGGCGGTTACATCACCGGCGTCGAATTGCCGGTCACCGGAGGCATGCACCTCTGAGACAATCCTTTTTCGGGATTGCAGTTCCGGCCGGCCGGTCCGAAGGCGGATCTCCGGCCGGAATCTTTTGAATTCAGAAGGCGTTGACCTGTTTCGCCTCGAGCGAGAGCGAATCGACCTCCCTGGCCGAGACGAGGTGTTTCCGCAGCAGCTCTTCGAGGGCGCGGCGCATCGAGACCATGCCGTCCTTGAAGCCGGTTTCGAGCGCGGACGGCAGCTGCCCGCTCTTTCCGTCGCGGATCATCGCCTGAACCGGCGGCGTGCCGACCATGATCTCGAAGGCGGCGATGCGTCCCGCGCCGTCCCGGCGGGTGAGCAGCCGCTGGGAGACGACCGCGAGCAGTACCCCGGCGAGCTGAAGCCGGATCTGGTTCTGCTGGTGAGAGGGGAAGGAGTCCACGATCCGGTCGATGGTCTGCGGCGCGCTGTTGGTGTGCAGCGTGGCGAGGACGAGGTGGCCGGTTTCCGCCGCGGTGAGCGCGGCGGAGATGGTGTCGAGGTCGCGCATTTCGCCGACCATGATGATGTCCGGATCCTGCCGCAGCGCATACTTGAGCGCGGTGGCGAAGGCGAGGGTGTCGGAGTGGACCTCCCGCTGTTCGACGAGGGACATCCGGTTTTCGTGGAGATATTCGATCGGGTCCTCGATGGTGATGATATGGCGGGCGCCGGTCCGGTTGATGTGGTCGATCAGGCTGGCGAGTGTGGTCGATTTGCCGCTGCCGGTCGGACCGGTGACGAGAATCAGTCCCTGCTGTTTCTCCGCCAGCTTCACCAGCTGCGGCGGCATGTTGAGCGCCTCCGGCCGCGGAATGTCGTTGTTGACGACGCGGACGGCGACGCCGACGGTGCCGCGCTGGAAGAAGCCGTTGATGCGGAACCGGTAGGTTTTCGGCACAGATTCCGAATCGTGGAGGGTCATCGAGATCGAGATGGCGATGTCGATCTCCCGCTTCTCCTCGAATTCGACCTGTTGGCGCGGCGAGAGCACGCTGAAGAGCAGCCGCTGGGTGTCGCCGGGCGCGAGCTCCGGCAGTTCCAGCGCCCGCAGGGCGCCGTTGATCCGGAGGATGGGACTCGTGCCGGAGGAGAGAAGGAGGTCTGACGCGCCGAGCTTGACCGCGCTGCGGAGCAGCCGCCGCATGTCGATGGCGCGGTTGTCGGAGAGTTCCGTCAAATTGCTGTAGTAGTTTCGGAAGGTGTCCACGCCGGACTCCATGCCGCGCAGATAGAGGCGGAACTCCGCCGGATTGCCGGATGCGCTCTCCGCGACTTCCGGGGTGATGAGTCCTTCGCGGCAGAGCTGGAAGAGCGACCGGTTGAAGGGGAGCATCCCCTCTTCGGCGCCGCGCCGGAGCGACTCGTCGAGCGCCTGAAAATCGCGGGCGGCGATCTGTTTTCGGACGGTGGGCGTGCCGAGCAGAAGTTCGACGGCGGGGATCATGCCCTTCTCGTCGTGGCGCGGCAGCAGCCGCTGGGCGACGATCGCGACCGTCGCCATGCCGAGGTCGGAAGCGACCTGTTCGCGCTGCTCCTCCGGGTAGAGGTCGATGATCCGCTCGATGGCGGTGATGGAGTCGCTGGTGTGCAGCGTGGAGAGCACCAGGGCGCCGGAGAGGGCGGCGGTGACGGCGGCGCGCACCGTGGCGAGGTCGCGCATTTCGCCGATGACGATCACGTCGGGACTCTCGCGCATGGCGCTGTGGAGCGCCGAACTGAAACTGTCGGCGTCGCTGTGCAGTTCCCGCTGGGTGACGCGGCTTTTCGCATCGTGGTGGAGGTATTCGATCGGATCCTCCAGCGCGAGGATGTGTTTGCGGAAGTTGGAGTTGATGTAGTTGAGCATGGCGCTCATCGTGGTGGATTTGCCGTTGCCCGCCGCGCCGACGACGAGGATGATGCCGCGCGATTCCGAACAGATCTGCGCCAGCGTTCCGGGCAGGTGCAGATCTTCGAAATCGAGTTCGTCGCCGGAGCGGACCGGCCGGGCGACCAGCGCCGGACCGCTGCTGGTGGAGAAGAAGTTGACGCGGAAGCGCGACCCCGACTTCGGCGCATAGGCGGCGTCGACGCTGCCGCTCCGCAGATAGAGCCGCTCCTGTTCCGGCGGAATCACGCTTTTCCGGAAGAGATGGATCTCCTCCGGCGGCACGATCTCCTCGCTGCACGGAGCGACTTCGCCGTAGCGGCGGACCGCGGGCGGTTTGCCCGCGGTGAGAAAGAGGTCGGAGGCGTGACTGTCGACGGCGGATTCGAAGATTTCAGGGATCGTCATACGCGTATCCTTCCGCAAAATCGGTGGAAGTCCGCCGGAAAACGGACTTGAAAAATCAATGGTCCGCCATTATTTTAATATTGTTTCGAGAAAAAAACAAATCGGAAATCGCTTTTTTATGAAAAAAATTGATGTAAAAGTCCGGATGATGGCGGGCTGCGGGGATCTTTTTCCGGCGAAGGCCCACCACGACGACGCGGCTTACGATCTGCGTGCGCGCTGTGACACGGAGCTTGCCGTCGGGAAGAGCACGCTGGTGCCGACCGGAATGTTTCTCGAACTGCCGGTCGGATTCGAGGCGCAGGTGCGGCCGCGCAGCGGACTTGCGCTGAAGCACAACCTCTCGCTGACCAATTCCCCCGGCACGATCGACGCCGGGTACCGGGGAGAGGTCGGCGTCATCATGTTCAATCCCGGTCCGGAACCGTTCCCGGTGCACCGGGGGGACCGGATTGCGCAGATGGTGATTGCGGAACTGCCCGAGGTGGAACTTGTGCCCGCCGAAGAGCTCTCCGAAACCGGCCGCGGCGCGGGCGGCTTCGGCAGTACCGGCAGGCGGTAAGTTCCCGGCGGCAGGCGTGCGCCGTCGCGCTTCGGCACTCTGCCCGTCTCCCCCTCGCCA
>CAZPWP010000086.1:0-8473 GCA_964590295.1 uncultured Victivallis sp. | reverse complement strand
GAAGCTGCCAAACCGGCCGAAACGGCGAGACCGGCCGAGAAACCCGCCGAAGCTGCCAAACCGGCCGAAACGGCGAGACCGGCCGAGAAACCCGCCGAAGCTGTCAAACCGGCCGAAACGGCAAGACCGGTCGAGAAACCCGCCGAAGCTGTCAAACCGGCCGAGAAACCCGCGGTTCTCGACAAGATGGACCAGGAACTCAAGGCGCTCAACATTGATCTTGCCAAAGGGGAGAAGGTCAACGCTTCGGGTTATCTGGTGGCGGTGCCGAGCAGCACCACCCGCGCCGCGGACTTCGCACTGATGAAGACCAACAGCCGGGGCGAATACGAGAACAGCTACTTCGTCTGCTCTTCGGATAACGCGAAGCTGAAAAAACTCGCCGAGCACAATGTCGAACTCTCCGGCACCGCCTACCGGGTTCCGAACTGGAAGACTCCGGTGCTGAAGGTGGAAAAAGCAACGCTGCTGAAATAGTTCCGCCGCAAGCTGACTGATCCGGGCCGGCGGAAACCTCCCGCTGGATCAGTTTTTTTCTCGAATCCGGTTCGATGCGGTCGGGGACGAAGTTTACCGGCACGTACAAATATTCTGAAGGATCCGGTCATCCGAAACAGACGAAGCGACTCAATACCAGTTCGACTGGATGCCGCCGTGCCCGGACTCCGGATGTTCCGGATCGTAAACAAAGCCGTGATGATCTTCGTGATATTTCTGCGGACGCTCCGGCAGGCGCCACGGCGGCTCATCCGTAAAGTTCCGGCGAAACAGATTTTTGATCCGGCGCCGTTTTTCCAGGTGATTCATGCAGGATATGACACATCCACGGGCACCGCAAATGGCAATCGGGTAAGCGGAAAAGGCCTGCCAGGTCGGAAGGGCGGAAAACAATGCATGCCCGAAATTCCAGCCCTCCACCCAGGTGTTGCCCTGCTGCTCCATCGGCAGGTAGATCCCGGGAAAATTTTTGACGAAGTGCGGTGAAGCAGCCCGATTTAATCCGAAATGTGTCAGCTTGCATCTGCCCAGTTTTAAATCATTGCACTCCCAATGTGCTCCGGCCGCATCAAACGCCACCGCCTTCTTCGCATCAACAGCATTGCCGGGACAATCCCGCACACAGATTTTGCACCCGTCGCAGATGCGCCCGATCTGAATCGGGTCAGGCTCCAGTTCCGCATCCGTCAAGATCGCCCCCAGACGCTGGCGGGGACCAAATTCCCGAGTCAGCAGCACCTTGCTCCAGCCCATCTCCCCGAGGCCGGCCAGAACTGCAGCGATTCGGAGGCTGATGTTAATGTTTCTCGGGTATTTTCCTCCTGGCGGCACGGGACCCCGCGGTCCGGCTTCCTTGAGCGTGGCGGCCGGGGGCGCCGGAACCGCTTCGTATCCGTGATCCTCTATGAAACGCCCCAGCCGATAATTTCCCTGATGTACCAGTCTGGTCAATCCGGCATAGGCGAAAACCTGATAGCTTGGCCAGTGGGTACCCTGCTCAATGCCACGGTAGCAGCCTCGCAGGATCCGGCGGGCAAACACGATAACCGACCGGGCATTCGACATGATCGCCCGGGGAGACATATACGGAGGAGCGGTATCAAACCGTTCGATATTGGCGATACCGATTTTATCGATGCCGATTTCGGCGGCAAACGCCTTGAGTTCAGCGCTGGTCAGCATGTTTTTTCTCCTCGAGGTGATAGTGGCAGGCACGGCCGCAGGCGGCGCCGACCCGGTTGGGTTCCAGCCCCAGCGAATACGGCCGGGGAGAGGTGCCGGTTCTGCAGATCTGACAGCTCTCAACACGCAATGGCCAGTGACGGAGCTGACCCGCCGGATAGTCCGCTGTACATCGGCGGGAGGAATCCAGTGCGCGGGCCGGACAGGCGTCGGCACATTTCCCGCAATGGTCGCAGATACCTCCGGAAAACACCGGATCCGGTTCCAGTTCCAATTCCGTCAAAACTGCCGAAAATGCCTGCAAAGGCCCGAACTCCGGCGTCAGAAACAACTTGCCGTCCCCCATCTCCCCCAGGCCGGCGGCAAACGCGGCATATTCCATGTTGATGATGACATCCGGCATCGCGCGACCGGGAGCGACCGCCTCGCCCTGATTACGCAGATCATAAGAGTGCCGAATCAATGGCAGCGCCTCATACCCTTCGGATTCAAGCTCGCGACAGAAATAATATGTCGCCTCCTGCATGTAAGTGCACATTCCACTGGGATCACAGGCGGAAAAACTGCCCCAGTTGCTGCCGTTTTCAATACCGCGCAGACTGCCTTTGAGAAAACGAAATCCGAGTACGACAACCGAACCGGTATCCGGTTTTATGGAACGGGGATTTTCCTCATCCGCCACGTCACGAAAACGTTCCGGAGAGGCGATCCCGACCAGATCAGCTCCGCACTTGCGCGCCAGTTTCTTGATGGTGACCGCATCAAACATACCCACCTCATCTCGTATCTTATTTTACAAATAAATAAAATATTGTATCTTAAAAAAGAACATATCACAATAAAGATAAAATACAAGTTGAATTCGTAATTTTTATCGAACAGTCATCCATGCCGGGGAAAAAGACCGCTGCCGCCGGGGCGACAAGCAGTCCGGACGCGAAGACAAGGAACCAGGGGGATCAGCGTTTGGGCAGCGACTCACGGTAAAACACGGCCGTGGGCAGCAGCACCCGCTGCGGCACCGCTTTGCCTCGAATCTGATCGAGTGTCAAACGTACGGCCGCGGCAGCCATCAGGCGGGCAGGAATCCGAATGGTCGTCATCGGCGGCTCGGTCATCTCCGAAAGCGGTATGCCGTAAATGCCGGAAACCGCGACATCGTCCGGGACACAGTAGTTCCGACCGCGCAACAACTGGATGACATGCATCGCAGTGCGGTCACTGCAGCAGAGAACCACCCGGCAGTTGCGTTCCATGAGATGGTGCTCAAGCAGCGGAATCAGAAGCACTCCGGGATTCAGTGCCAGCAGGCGGGGTTCCACGATATCGCGGTCAATGGCCACACTGTCGACCCGGTCCGTCATGTCCAGCTGACGAACCGCGGCATCAAAACATGTTTTGGTCCAGCGGCGGCGCGCCAGAGTCTCCCGGTGTAAAAACAGAATGCGGTCGTCGCCGCGGGTATTGCGGATGGTTGTCAGCAGCTCCACAAAAGCCGGAGTCAGATCCGGCGCCACCGAAGGCAGACCGGTCTCATCCGGATTGCCGTCAAGAATGGTGCAGGCTCCGAATATTTCAGCAAACGCGTTGATCTCATCGAAATAACTCTGGTAATCCCCGTCGAGGATGATGCCGTCGGCATTGAGATGCGAGGTCTCGGAGGTGATTTCAGACGCATTTTTGATAATTCCGGAATAGATGAGGCATCGGCAGTTGCGCCGGGTGATTTCCGCTTCAACATCGAAGACGATGTCTCGAAAATAGGTATCCAGCGAGTTGGCGACCAGGCCCCGGTTGTAGTGATTGAAAAGCGCGATGGATTTGGGCGGAACTTTGCCTTTTACAAATGTACCGCTTCCATGCCGGCTGACCAGGATGTTGCGCTCCACCATCTCGCGGATCGCCCGCCGGACGCTGGTGCGCGAAGCGTTGAACAAACGACATAGCGTATGTTCTGAATATATGGCGTCGCCGAGTTTGAGTTTGCCGCTCTCAATCTGCTCCATCAGATAGGCGGCGATCTCCTGATAGATTTTCTTCGGCGCGGCCTTATCCCGATTCTTCATATTCCGGAACCATCTGCATTTTTCTGACTCTGCTATAATATATACCCGGTCATGCCGGGGATGCAACTTTTTATTTGAATTCCGGAGAAATGAGCGGGAAAAATTCTCTCACAAAAAAATCTTTAAAAATATATTCGAAATCAACTTGACACTATATCATATCGAATTATATTGTGATTAACAATACAAATTAAACGAAAATAAAGACAACATGCCGTGGAACATGTATGATCCCGTAAAAATCGGTCTGGCGGGTTTGAGATTCGGCGCCAGCTGGTACAAACGCAAACGTGCGGCCATCGAAGAGTACCTTACCGTTGTTGCCGGCTGCGACACCAGCGCCGTCCGCCGTCAGTCATTTGAAGAAGAATTTCATCTGGAGTGCCACAATACACTGGATGAGCTGCTGGCCCGCCGCGACATTGAAGCAGTGGCGCTTTTCACGCCGCCGGGCGGCCGGGCGGACCTGATCCGGAAATGTGCGGCGGCCGGCAAACACGTGCTGACGACCAAGCCGTTTGAACGCAACGCCGACGCGGCCTATCGGGTACTGGAGGAGGTGAGAAATGCCGGCCTTGTGGTTCAGCTCAACTCTCCGGCGCCCGCGCCGGCAGAAGATTTGCGTATCATGGCGGAGTGGAGAGATCGTTATCGGCTGGGGCGCCCCGTCGCGGCCGACTGGGAAACCTATGTCAAATATCATGAACAGTACAGCAACAGCTGGATGGATTCGTTCGACGCATGCCCGGTTGCCCCGATTTTTCGTCTCGGCATTTACGGCATCAACGAACTGATTCTGCTGCTGGGAAATGTCCGGGCGGTCCAGGTTGCAGCGACGCGCCTCCTGACCGGCCGCCCGACTCCGGACAATGCCGGACTCCTGCTGGAGTTTTCCAGTGGAGCCATCGGCTCGGTATACGCATCGTTCTGCGTGGACGACGGCCAATGTTTCCCCGGCGCCTTGCGAATTCATTACGAAAACGGCACGATTTGCAAACGCCAGCTCAGTGCCGGCGACCCGAACAATCGCGCCGGCTTCTCCGCGGTCGAACTGACCCTGCAGGGACGCTGCAACGGGCAGGTGGTTTCCGAACGCCGGGAGATCGGAGTGGAAAATCGCAGCGGAGAATATCAGCTGGACCGTTTTGTCGAGGCGGTTCGAACCGGGAATTCCGTATCCGGACTTGATTCCGCAGCGGTCATTGCCAATGGCATCGCCGTCATTGAAGCGATGGCATCCGCGGAATTCAGCCATAGGCGGGTCGAAGTGAAAACTTTTGATAAGGAATCAAATTGCCTGTCACATAACAGCGCTTGACGCCCTCTCGAAAATCGGCATTGCATTGGCAGCAAAAATCAGAAAGGAGCTGGCTATGTTGATCAAAAACCGCGCTTCCGGAATGCAGGAAAGGATGTCGTTGCATCGTCAGAAATTCACTCTTATCGAACTCCTCATCGTGATCGCGATCATCGCGATTCTCGCCTCGCTGCTGATGCCGGCCATGCAGAAGGCAAGATTACGCGCCCAGAGCATTAAATGCATCGGGAATCAGAAACAACTGATCAGTGCGGTTACGATGTATATCAATGACAATAAACGCATTATCCTCGCAGCGGAAAGCGGAACCGGGAACTACGCCCATTGTCTGGGGCAGTTCAATTATCTCAAAAAAGAGAGTGGTATTTTATATTGTCCGGCCACCGTGGACTGGGAGCCGCAGGAGAGCTACAAATACAGTTACGGATCCAATTACGCCGCCCAACGTGTCATTGACGGAACAGATGCCACAACCGCCGTCAAACAACAGCGGTGCGACTACATTCCGTACACCATGGATCCGTACGGCTACTCCACCATCGGACTGGGGAAAATGCACGCTCCTTCACGATACCTGTTTCTCGCCGACAACAAAGATACCGCAACGCCGAAAATGCGCCATCTGGTGAAAATTTCCGCCAATCTCCTGACCAATGCGAATCTGGGACCGCTGTGGGCCGCGCATGGCACCTCGAGGGTAAATGCGGCATGGGCGGACGGCCATGTCAACACGGCAGGGCTCGAAGAGATCCGGGAAAACTTCTATGTTTCGGCCATTATTCACAAGGAGTAAAGCCATGAAGAAGCTGCTGTTGACCGTTCTGACGCTCGTTCCGTGGCTGACCTGTCAGCTGTTTTCCGCCGGGACGTCGGAAATCGTCTCAATCGGCTTCCGCGGCAATCACGTTTCCGAAGCGATTCCCGGCAATCCGGCCCGGGTGACCGTTGCCGAAACGGAAGAGGGGCAATCCGTGCTGGCTGTTGAAATCACCAGGCCGGGCCAATACACCGGAAAATTCAGCACGGTCTGGCGTTCGGCAAAATTTCCGCTGTCCAACGGCCGTTATGAACTGCGGGCCCGGGTCAAGCTGCCCGTCGGTTACGGCATGCGGCTTGAGCTGCACGGTCTGAACTCCCGACAAAGCCCGGTATGGTCAACCGCCTGTTATGTCGGCTCCCCGCCGACTCACCCCGATCAATGGCAGTGGTTGAGCAGCTCCGGCACGCTCACCGATCGGACATGTGCAGAAGGAGTTCTCGTTCTGCGGCTCCCGGCCTGGGTTCCGCAGCGGATACTCGTAGAACAGATCAAGGTGGTTTCTCTTCCTCTCAGCAATCGCCGCCATGCGCCGCCGGTCTATCCGGTACGGGTTGCGGAGCCGCTTTCCCCGCCGACCCCGGCTGACGTACCGGGACCGGACGGGTGGTACTACCCGGACTTCCGTTACGCAGGCGCCCGGACCGGGCGGAACATTCTGGATACCCCTGAAGCACCGGAAATCAATCTCAGCGACTTCGGGGGCTCCCCCGGCGGCAATATCGACCGGGCTCTGGCTCGAGCTCTGGCCGAGCTGCCCCCGACCGGAGGAATCATCCGTCTGGCGCCGGGCCGATACACGATGTCGCGTTTTCTGACCATCAACCGGGATCGCGTTGCACTGCGGGGAGCCGGTTCGGGCCGGACCAGAGTGGTGTTCGATTACACCCCGCCATCCGAAACCGGAATTGATTTCTACGGCACCTGGAGCAAAGTCCCCGTGCCTCCGGGCCGCGTCATTCACGTCATTGCCCTGCCCCGGCGCAACGGTGCGACGCTTGCGGGAATCGAACTGAAACTGGATGGCCGCACCATCGGAGAATTCACCCGGCAACTTCATTCCGGCGGCCGTTCCTGGCTGAAAGCCAGACTTCCGGACGATTGCGGCGCAGGCGAACATACATTGCTGGCCGTTGCGCGGTATTCAGACAAAAGAGAATACCGCCGGGAAATAAAACTGAATGTCTCCCTGGAGAGCCGGCATCGTCTGCCCGACCGATATTATCAGTCGATGCTGAATTTTCAGGGACGGGGAGAAAACGGACCGTCATACAAACTCGCGCAAGACGCCAGACGGGGAGATACCCGGCTGCAACTGGAATCCCGGCCGGACAACATCCGACCGGGAGATCTGATTTGCCTGACCGCGCCTGAAACGGAGCGCTTCCGCAAGCTGGTGGGCAACACCTGTCGCTGGGGAATCTCCCGTCAGGTTCTGCTGACTGTCGCGGAAGTGGATGGGCGCCGGATCCGGATCGATCAGCCGGTACGTCTGGATTATCCTGTGATTGACGGAGCAACGGTTCGGAAATTCACGCCGATCCGCGGAGCGGGCGTGGAAGGGATAACCTTTGAAATGAAACATGACCTCTGGTTCCATTCGCTGGGGCTGGTCAACGCAGTGGATGGAATCATCCGTGACGTCAAGGTCATCAAAACCGGACGCAATCCCATTGAGGTCAGCCGTGCCAAATTCTGCACCATCTCCAACTGTGAATTTGACGACGCCTGGAATCATGGCGGCGGCAAAAGCGCCTATGTCTGTTTCGACCGCAGTTATGACTGCCTGATGGAAAGGGTCACGGTCAAAAATATGCGACATGCGCCGGTTGTCCAATGGTCTTCTTCCGGGAATGTGATTCGGGAGAGTGATTTTTTCAACAGTGACGCACAGTGGCACGCCGGCTATCCGCATGAAAATCTGTTTGAAAACTGCCGCATCACCGTTGACAGCAAGCAAACCGGGGCCTACGGCCTTGCGTTTTTCGCCTCGGGGCCGGCAGATTCCTCCCATGGTCCGAGCGGACCGCGAAATGTGGTTTACAACTGCGACACCAGAAGCCTGGACGGCGGAATTAAGCTTACCGGCGGCAATGAAAACTGGATGATCGTCTACAATCGCTTTCAGGTTCGCAACGGACACGGCATTCAGCTGGGAGACAACACGCCTGATACCATTATCGCTCACAACGTCGTGCAGCTTGATTCCCCGGAACGAGCGCTTTTACTGGTCGGGGGAGTGGATTATCCCGGTCTGACGTTTCATTTCAATACAGGTTTCGGTCGAAAACCGGTGCTGAAAATCGGCATGCTCGATCCGGAGCATGAATCCGGCAATCGGATTGCCGATCCGGCTGAAAAATTTTCCCGCCCGACCCCACCGGTACCATCCTTGTATTTGCATCAGTTGAAAGCCGGCAACCGAAATCGGCCATCGGCAGACAAGCGGTAATTTCCGGCAACATTTCAAAAATCCAATACGATCAGGGATCATTTCACAAGCTCCCCGCCCGTGAGAAGACGGGACCGTGCCGCCGGCTTCTCCGCATGCGGCCCTCCGGGCCTTGCATTGCCGGGCGGCGCCCGGCAACT
>CAZPWP010000085.1:6610-8476 GCA_964590295.1 uncultured Victivallis sp. | reverse complement strand
AGAGCGAGGAGGAAGTGAAAAAACTCTTGCAGCTGAGCCACGACAAGGTCTCCATCTACCCGAAGTCCATCCATAAGCTCGGCGAGAGCCTGGTCATGCTCGGACGGGACGAAACCCGGCGCTTCCTGCTGGTGGTCGCCGACTGCCCGAAGGCGGTTCCGAAAGGGTTCGAAGGCGAGATGCTCAAACTCTCCGACGGCGGCGCCGCACTGATCGGCGAACTCTCCGGCGCCAACGCGGTCGCTCTGCGCCGCCACTTCCCGTGGACCGCTCCGGTGAGCCTGCGCAACCGCCGCTCCACCGTCGGCTGCGGCGACCGGATCGGCCTCGCGTCCCGCGGACACATTTACGCGGCACGCAAATTCAAGGTCGCTCCCGTGCTGGCTCAGCAGTCGATGCGCGAACTCTCGATGACCGGGCGCACCTTCCAGAACGTGGTCGACGACGCGGTGTTCATGGTCTTCGAATGCGACTACCGCGAAGGGTTCGGCGCCGACGGTGACCACCTCAAGACCATTCCGGACATCGATACCGCACTGGCGGTGGGGATGCCGATGATCACGCTCGACCTCTCCGAAGTGATGAACGCCGCCGCGGGCGACTGGCCGGAAGAACAAGTGGAGGCAGCATTTTCCGCTCTCGATCCCGGATATCAGGCGCGGGTGCTCGACGAGTACGGCGACAAGAGCTTCGTGGTCGGCTGCTGCGAAGTCAAGGTCGACGACGCCACGGTGCGCCGCTGCGCGGTGATGTACACCGCCGCGATCGACTTCGCCGAAAAGGTCTACAATCACATCCGTTCGAAGCGGGGCGACGAGTTCGACCTCGAGATTTCGATCGACGAAACCAGTTCGCCGACGCTGCCGTCGCACCACCTCTACATCGTGCGTGAACTGTGCAAGCGCGGCGTGGAGTTCTCCTCTCTGGCGCCGCGGTTCATCGGGGAGTTCCAGAAGGCAATCGACTACATCGGCGACCTGGCCGAATTCGACCGCCAGTTCAAGGTTCACGCCCAGATCGCCCAGACCTACGGCAACTACAAGGTGTCGGTCCACTCCGGCAGCGACAAATTCGCGGTCTACCCGACCATCGGACGTGAAACCAACGGCTATCTCCACCTCAAGACCGCCGGAACCAGCTGGCTGGTGGCGGTAACCGTCATCGCGCAGCGCGATCCGGCGCTCTACCGCGACATGCACCGCTGCGCGCTGGCCAACTTCAACGATATGCTCAAACTCTACCACATCACCGCCGACATCAACCGGATTCCGAAACTGGAAACCCTTTCCGATGCCGAGCTGCCGAAGCTCATGGAGATGCCGGAAGCGCGTCAGCTGCTGCACATCACCTACGGCCCGATCCTGCGCAGCGAACTGCGGGAGCGCTTCTTCGCGACGCTGCACCGCGAGGAGAAGGCCTACGCGGAGGCGATTGAGAAGCACTTCGACAAGCACTTGTCGCTGCTGGGGCTTCCCCGGCGCTGAAAACACCGTAAAGATTGCAACATTCAGTCAAAACAAATATTCCAAAAGGAGAAAAGATGAATCTGATGAATTTCTTCGCCGTCGCCGGAAACGCTCCGGCCGCCGCCGCCAGTTCCGTCACCGTCAACGCGCCCGCAGCGGCGGGAACCGCGGCGGAAGCCGCGGCCGGTACCGCTTCGCAGACGCCACCTCCGCAGCCGAACATGCTGACCGGGATGCTGCCGATCATCATCGTCTTCGCCGTGATGATCTTCTTCATGATGCGTTCCCAGAAGAAGCAGCAGAAGAAGCGGCAGGAGATGCTTGACAAAATCGTCAAGGGCAGCCGCGTCCTGCTGAATTCCGGCATGCTCGGCAATGTGGCCGAAGTCCGGGAGAAGAC
>CAZPWP010000085.1:0-6600 GCA_964590295.1 uncultured Victivallis sp. | reverse complement strand
GGTCGTCAAGAACGGCATCGCCGATGTCGTCGAAGAGCAGGCCGCCGCGGAGAAAAAGGCGTAATCAATTCCGGATACAAAGGTTGAACGTATGAACAAGCGACCGTTGATTCTGCGTACCCTGATCACTGCAGTGGTGGTGCTGGTCTTTACGCTGGCGATCCATCCGCTTTTCCAGCGCGACTACTATGAAACGTTCCTCGGCATGCTCACGAACAAGCAGGATGCCGAAGCTCACCAGGTGGTGAAGGAGGCGAAAGCGCTTCAGGACACCAATCCCCAGCTCTACCAGTCGCAGGCGCTGCTTCAGGCGGCCGACGCAAAGGGGCTGGACCTCACAAAAAAGGTGAACGGCAATGATTTGCAGGACAATCGCGATGTGATGAGTCTGATCCGCAAGAACGCCTCCAGCTCGATCCGTCTCGGGCTCGACCTCAACGGCGGCGTGGAGTTCATCCTCCAGCTGGTGCCGGACCAGGAGTTTCTCGCGATGTTCAAGGAGGACGACACCAACGCCGCCACCCGCGAGGAGATGCAGGCGCGCATGGCCTCCGAATTCGACCGTTATCGCGACATTGCGATTGAAATTTTGCGTAACCGTCTGGAAAGCCAGAAGATCTTCGAGGCGGAAATCGCCCCCTCCGGCAGCTCCTATGTCGCGCTGCGCGCGCCGGTGGTCGCCAAGGATGAGAAACTCAAGCTGCTCAACCTCATCAAGATGAGTGCCCGGCTGAACTTCCGCCTCGTCCACGAAAACAACGCCGAACTGGTCAAGCAGTATCTCGCCGACAAGAACAGCTTTGTGGTTCCGGTCGGCTACGAGCTTCTGACCACCAGCGAATTCCGCCCCGGTCAGGAGCCGAAGGTGGAGTACTATTTCGTCAACAAGATTCCGGAGATGACCGGCAAGGGGATCTCCAATGCGAGGGCCACCAGGGATGAGTTCGGCCAGCGCAAGATCCAGCTGCGCTTCAGTCAGGCGGGAGCCGAGGATTTCGCCCGGGTCACCTCCCGCAACATCGGCCGCCAGCTGGCCATCGTACTCGACGGCAACCTCTACTGCGCGCCGGTCGTCAATCAGGCGATCACCGGCGGCAGCGCCGAGATCTCCGGCCGCTTCTCCGACGAGGAGGCCAAGAGCATCGCCGATGCGCTGGTCAGCGGCAGCTTTCCCTTCCAGATCAAGGTGGATGCGGTCTTCGACACCGATCCGAAGCTCGGCGCCTCGAACGTGGCGAACGGCATCTGGGTTGGAGCGATCTCCCTGGTGCTGGTCGCTCTCTTCATGTGCGTCTACTATCGTGTCGCCGGCGTGATCTCGGTCGTCGCCCTGGCGCTCAACATGGTACTGATCCTCGGTGCGATGGCGGCATTCAATGCGACGCTGACGCTGCCGGGGATTGCCGGTATCGTCCTGACCATCGGCATGGCGGTGGATGCCAACGTGCTGATCTTCGAACGAATCCGCGAAGAGTTGAAAACCGGCAAAAGCCTCATGAACGCCGTCGACTTCGGCTACCGGAAGGCCTTTTCCGCGGTATTCGACGCAAACCTCACCACGCTCATCACCGCGATCATTCTGATGAGCGTCGGCACCGGCGCGATCAAGGGATTCGCCGTGACGCTGAGCATCGGTATTCTGACCAGTCTGTTCACCGCGCTCTTCGTGACGCGGCTGATCTTCGACTACCTCTTCCGCTGCACCCGCCTGAGCACACTGCCGATGATGCAGTGTTTCAAGAAGACGGAGTTCAACTTCAACCGGATCTGGAGCAAGGCGATGACCGTCTCCGGCCTCCTCATCGCGCTCTCGATCGTGATCTTCTTCGCCCGCGGCAAATCGATGCTCGGCATCGACTTCACCGGCGGCACGCAGGTCACCTTCAACTATGCCGAGCAGATTCCGCAGGAGAAACTCGAGGCCGCACTGAAAAAGGCCGGGTATGACGCCACCGTCACCTACAAATACAACGCGGCTGCGGCCACCGACAACAGCAAGGTGGAGATCCTTGTCCGCGGCGATCTGACCCGGGCCAACGCAAACGAAAGCCCGATGGATCACCTCGCAGCACTGCTGAACAAGCAGTTTCCGACGGTCAAACTCTCCAACGGGCTCGAGAGCAGCATCGGCGGACTGATCGGCTGGGAGTTCACCAAGGCGGCGCTGATCGCGATCGCCTTCTCCATCATCGGCATCGGCGCCTACGTGACGCTGCGGTATGAGTTCACCTACGCGCTCACCAGCATCCTCGCGCTGCTCCACGACGTGATCATCGTAACCGGCATCTTCCTCGCGCTGGGGCGGACCATTTCGCTGACGGTGATCGCCGCACTGCTGACGGTGATCGGGTATTCGATCAACGACACGGTGGTGATCTTCGACCGCATCCGTGAAAACGCCGCGCTGAAAACCTGCAGGAGCTACGAAGAGAACGTCAATCTCTCGATCAACCAGACGCTGAACCGTACGACGCTGACCAGCCTGACCACCTTTATCGTGGTCTTCGCGCTCTTCCTCGGCGCCGGAGTCGCAATCAACGACTTCGCGCTGATCATGATGCTCGGCATTATTGTCGGCACCTGCTCCTCGATCTTCCTCTCCGGTCCTATGGTGGCCCTGATGCGCCGCATGCGGGCCAGGCGGGAAAACCGGGCGAACGTTCCGGCCGCCGCAGAGAAGCGATAAGCCGATGATGAACCGATACCGGTCCGCGGCTCACCCGGACCGTTTTTTTCAGTGCAACGAAAGGTTATGTTATGTTTGGCAATCTGGCCGAAATGGCAAAAATGATGTCGAAGGCGAAAGAGATTCAGGCGAATCTCAAAACCTTCAAGGAGGAGCTCCCGACGATGGAGTTTTCGGCGAGCAGTCCGGGCAGCCAGGTGAAGGTCACCGTCTCCGGCGACTTCCGGGTGAAAAAGATCGAACTGACCGAGGAGGCGCTCCGGAATCGTGAACTTCTGGAGGATCAGATTCTGGTTGCCACCAACTCCGCGGTCGCCGCGGCGAAAGTCGCCGCCCAGGAGAAGATGAACGAGATCACCGGCGGGCTCGGGTTGAACCTGCCCGGAATTTTCTGAACCGGGGGAAATCTGCGCCATGGTCGCTCCGCAGCAATATCCGGATGCCGTTGAAGAGCTGATCGGGCTGTTCCGGCAGCTTCCCGGCATCGGTCGTCGAGGAGCGGAACGTCTGGTGCTGGCGATGCTCAACTGGGAACCGGAAATGCTTCGGCTGTTCGGGAAACTGGCCGAAGACCTGCCGGAGACGGTCGGCCAATGCCCCGAATGCGGCATGCTGGCCAACGCCGGTGAACGCTGTTTCGTCTGCCGTCGTCCGGAGCGCGACGGTTCGACGGTCTGCGTAGTGGAGAGCGCCTCGCAGGTGTTTGCAATTGAATCGAGCGGCACCTTTCACGGCCGCTATCACGTGCTCGGCGGCCGGCTCTCTCCGCTCGATGCGGAGAACGGTTCCGGCCTGAACCTCACTTCCCTGATCGATCTGGCGAACTCCGGCAGAGTGAAAGAGATCATTCTCGCGCTGAGTCCGGATGTGGAGGGCCGTGCCACCGCGATCTACCTTGCCGACCTTCTGAAAGACGCTCCGGTGAAGGTGACCCGCCCCGCACTGGGACTCCCGGCGGGAGCCAACCTCTCCTTTGCCGACGGCGCCACCATCGCCGCAGCGCTCAATGGAAGGATCACACTGGCGGGAGGGGAACATGCCGAATGACCGATTGATCAGCTACGTTGCCGCCATCACCGCGGAACAGGCCGAAGCGCTGGAGACGCTGCTGCGGAGCCGCGGCACATGGGAGTTCGCCCCCCTCGCCTATGCCCGCTGGAAGGCGGTAAACCGACAGGAGAAGGTATCGGTCGCCGCCTACACCTCCGGCAAACTGGTGGTGCAGGGGGGCGGAACCGCCGATTTCGTCAGCTTCCTGCTGGAGCCGGAGATTCTGCACACCTTCACCTTCGGGCTCGATGCGGCCGAAGAGCCGATCGATCCGCACGGCGGCATCGATGAGAGCGGCAAGGGAGATTTCTTCGGACCGCTGGTCATCGCGGGCGTCTACGTCGACGCGGGAACCGGTCCGCAACTGCGGAAAATCGGATGCCGCGACTCCAAGCTGATCCATAGTTCCGCGAAGATCACGGAGCTGGCGGGGAAGATCCGCACAATCACCGCCGGGCGCTACGCGGTGGTGACACTCCATCCGGCCACCTACAACCGGCTTTACAACCAAATCGGCAACCTGAACCGGCTGCTCGCCTGGGGTCATGCACGGACCATTGAGAACCTGCTGGAAAAGGTGCCGGAATGCCCCCGGATGCTCTCGGATAAGTTCGGCGACGAACGGCTGATTCAGCGCGCACTGCTCGCCCGCGGACGCTCCGTGCAGATGGATCAGCGCACCAAAGCGGAATCCGACGTGGCGGTCGCGGCGGCGAGCATCCTCGCCAGGGAACAGCTCCTGAAGGGGATGGCGAAGCTCTCCGGAGAGGTGGGAACCGCCCTGCCCCGCGGTTGCGGAGCCGAGGTGCGGGCGGTCGGGAAAAAACTGTTCGAAACGCACGGCGCGGAAATTTTCCAGCGCTGTGCGAAAACACATTTCAAAACCTGCAATGAATTGACCGGCGCGCCGTTCAAGGAGGAGTGACAATGGAATCGAAAACGTTCTTCAATCTGCCGGACGGCACCGCCGCGCATCTCTATTCGTTGCGCAACAGTTCCGGATTCGGGGCGGATATCACCGACTGGGGCGGCGCGATCGTGCGGCTGCTCACCCCGGACCGCAACGGGCAGCTGACCGACGTGGTGCTCGGCTTTGCCGAACCGTCGGACTATGTGGCGAACCATCCGTTTTTCGGCGCTCTGATCGGCCGGGTGGCCAACCGGATCTCCGGCGGGAAATTCGAGCTGGACGGGAAACGCTATCAGCTCGAATGCAACGATACCGAGCGCCCCAACACGCTGCACGGCGGGCAGAGCTACGGTCGCCGCCAGTGGAAGGCGACAGCGATCGACGACGCCACGCTGGAACTTGCGCTGACCAGCCCGGATGGTGACGCGGGTTTCCCCGGCAAGGTGGATGTCAAGGTGACCTACCATGTGGGAGAAGATCATTCGCTCTCGATCGACTACCGTGCGGAGACCGACAAAGTCACTGTCGTGAGCATGACCAATCATGCCTATTTCAACCTCAACGGCGAGGCCTCCGGCAGCTGCGCCGGGCACACCATCCGGATTGCGGCGGACCGCCACACCGAAGTGAATGCGCTGCTCCAGCCGACCGGACGCAATCCGGAGGTGGCGGGCACCGTCTACGACCTGCGAAAGCCCGTGGCGTTTGAAGAGATTCACCGGGCGCTGCCGAACTGCTTCGACGACAACTTCGTGCTTGCCGACCGCGACGGGGAGTTCAAGGAGAATGTCGCGACCGCCACTTCGAAACGCACCGGCATCACGATGAACGTTTCGACCACGGCACCGGGAATTCAGTTCTACATGGGCTTTTTCCTCGACGGCAGCATCCGCGGCAAAAACGGAAGCACCTATCCGCAATTCAGCGCCTTCTGCCTGGAGACACAGGCGTGGCCGGACGCGGTCAACCATCCGGATTTCCCGAGCATCCGGCTGGAACCGGATCAGATCTACCACCAGAAAACCGTCTATCGCTTCGGAGTCGAACGCTGAATGGCCGTTGAAATCGAACGGAAATTCCTGCTCTGCTCCGACGCCTGGCGCGCCGGAGCGGGCGAAGGCGTGACGATGAAGCAGGGGTATTTCGCCTGGGTTCCGGGCGAATCTCCGACGGTCCGGGTCCGGATCGCCGGAAAACGCGCCTTCCTGACGATCAAAGGGGAGTCGAATGGTCTTGCCCGAAACGAATTTGAATATGAAATTCCGACAGCGGACGCCGAAGCGATGCTGCGGGAGTTCTGCGGCACCCGGGTCGTGGAGAAGTGCCGCTACACCTTCCCCGCCGGTAACGGCCTCTTCTGGGAGGTGGATGAATACTTCGGGCTCAATGCGGGGCTGTTCACCGCCGAAATCGAGCTTCCGGACAAAGCGACGCCCTGCCCGCGCCCGGCCTGGCTCGGGCGCGAAGTGAGCAGCGATCCCCGCTACACCAACGGCGCTCTCAGCCGCGAACCGTGGAGCCTGCGAAAAAAATTCCCCCGCCTCAGGGAGGATCGGGAGACTGGAGAAAACTTGTGAATACGAAACATTCCCTTTGTTTTCCGGACGGCCCCCTGCAACGCGGCGGAGAGGGTGTACCAGCTGTCAGACCGGAACGAATCCGCACCGCCGGAAAGCACCGGCGGGGAAGAGTGGTGCGGCGCATTGCGCGCCATGCTTGCCCTCACTCCGGATCCGGAGAGAGCCGCGCTGCACCGGTTATGCGAAACTCGCGGCGGAGCCCGCGCGAAAATACCAGACCGTCTCCGGGAGCGGGAAGCGGAAACGGCTCCTGCTGCCGGGGGATTCCATCCGACGGAACTACAAGGATGTGGTACGCCGCGAATTCGCGGACCTCTGTGACGCAGCCGCCCCGGAGAAAAACTGCCGGTTCGCCAAGTTCGCGCTGAATGAAC
>CAZPWP010000084.1:0-8493 GCA_964590295.1 uncultured Victivallis sp. | reverse complement strand
ATTCGGGAGCCTCGCACAGGAACGAAGCATTCCCGAAACGCTGCTTTGACCATTCGGGTCTGGTGTCCTTACGGGACGCGAAGTGAGAAGTCCAACATGATTGGAAGTGCCGGATACGGAACCGTACGTCCGGTGGTGTGAGAGGACGAGGAAATTAAGAAAATTGCTTCATTTCCTCTCCTGCTCGATCCGGAAACCGGCTTACTTCGCAATCTTGGCAAAGAGTGCGACGGTGTAGGTTTTGCCCGCCTCGATTTTCAGCCCCTGCCCGACCCGATGGTCGTGATTGACCTTCATCGCCTTCTTGCCCGCTTTGGCGTCATCGACCAAAGCAGCCTTGCTTTTTGCGCTGAGATTCCAGATTCTCGGAGCGGAAAAATCGGGCTTCAACGCCTCAAATCCACCGTTCGGAGCCTCCTGCCCGTTCAATTTGATCTCGTCGATGATGATGAACGGTCGGGCTTCAGGCTGAGCTTCCCAGCTGGCGCCGAACGCAAGCCAGACAAAGCCGTCCTTTTCCGCGGAGAAAGAGAATTCGATCGGCGTCCAATCCTCGCCGACCGCTTTGCTCACGATCAGATAGCCGGGCTGTTCCGTCGCGGCGAGCCATTTCGCCCGGCTGAATTTCACCTCCCCGGCCCCCGGTTTGATCACATTGTCCTGACTACTGATGTCCAGACGGAACTCCGTCGGAGCTGCCGTCAGAGACGCACAGAAAAGCGCAAAAAGTAACACTGCAAACTGTTTCATACCATCATTCTCCTGTGAAAATTGAACGGCTCGAGCCGCATTACTCCGGAAATATAAGGTCGATTTTCCGAAATTTCAAGTATCACACGAAAAAAAACAGGAGACACGGATTTTCCCCTCCCCCCGGACAAAAACAGTCACGTGATTTTCTCCCGGGCGAATTCCCGGATATAAACTATTTGACGTTCAGCACGCTGTTGAGCGTTCCGAAATCATTGGAAGCAAAATTCGGATTGTTGTCATCGAGCACCCATTCTCCGTCGACGACGAATTTGTACTCGTAACAGCCGGGAGCGAGCCGGAGTGTGCAGCGGTAAACTCCATCGCCTTTCAGATCCGTCATCGGATTGAGTTCCGGTTCCCAGTCGTTGAATGAACCGGCGACAGCCACCTTCCTGCCCGGAGCAAAATTGCAAACGAGTTCCACTTCACAAAATGTGCTGCCGGATCCGGCATCACCCGATTTTCCCATTGTCACGCTCCGTTCTTCTGTTCCTTGCTGCCCCTTAATATACAACCGATTCTGGAAAAAATCAACCGTCGGCAGACGATTATCCGGGAAAAACCCGCCGCTCCCTTCCCCCGATCGCGAAAAGGAAAAAAATCCGGAAATTTTTTCGTAAAACCATTAGGCGATCCGGTCGGAACGCAGTATATTATTGCGGTTGCCCCCCGGACCGGGGCGGCGACGGAAACGAGCAACAGAAATTCAGAAAAAATGAGCAACCCAACCGGCAAAGAAAACCACATGATGTTCCGCCGGATCGGTGGCGCCTGCCAGCTGGCGCTGCGCGATATCGACGATATGGCCAGGGTCCTGGAACTCGACGAAGCCCACTGGGCGATCACCGGAATCGATATCGACTCCCTGCGCGCCGACCGGCAGTTCCTCGACTTCATCGACGACGACCGGAACGGCAAGATCCGGGTTGACGAAGTTCGCCGCGCAGTGAGCTGGTTCCTCGCCAGGATCCGGCCCGAATCCCGTCCGCGGCTCGGCTCCCCCGACCTTATGCTGGAGTCGATCGACACCTCCACGCCGGAAGGAGAAACCCTGCTCTCCGCCGCACAGCTCGTACTCCGCAATCTCGGCGTTCCCGACTCCCCCGTGCTCTCGCTCTCCCATATCCGTGACGACAAGAGAATCCTGAGCCGCGCCTGCTGCAACGGCGACGGCGTCATCACCCCGGAGGGACTCGCGTGCGACTGCGGCGCCCTCCCGGGAATTCCCGCTGATCCCCGTCTGGCCGAAGTCGTACGCCGGATCATGGAAATTTCCGGCAGCTGCAAAGATCTGGCCGGAGAAGAGGGCATCAACCGGGAGATCCTCGATAAATTCATTGAAGAGGGTCGGAAGTTCCTCGCCTGGTGCGAAGCCCCCGCGAAACAACCCGAACTCCTGCTCCCCTACGGCGACCATACCGCCGATTTCGCCGCGTCGGTGGAAAAGCTCCGGGAACGCATCGACTCCTATTTCCTCCATTGCGCCGCCCTGGAGTTTCTCCCTGGCCTCTCCGGCCGGATATCCGGCGCGGAGACTCCGGCTGAAGATCTGAACTCCGCGCCGCTGCGCTCTGTTCTGGAAAACGCCCCGCTCGCCGCGCCGCGGGCGGACCGCATCCTCGATTTCTCGGATACGCTCAATCCGCTCTTTGCAGAGGAGCTGCGCGCCCTCGCCGCAGCTCCGGCCATGGCGGAGTTTCTCTCCGGCAGCCGGCTCAGCGAGGAGATGTGGCGACGCCTCTCTTCCTCGCTCGCCGCCTACTTCAACTGGAAAAAGGAGGAGCCGACCGTCGCCTTTGAGACAATTGGGGTCGACGTGCTCAGACAGTGGCTCAACGACGGCACCTTGGAGCAGCTCCGCATCCGGATCGACGGAGATCTCGCCGTCGCGGCGGAACTCACCACCTGTACCAGCCTGCTCAAACTGGTGCTGTTCCACCGCGATCTCCTGAACTTCCTCAACAATTACGTCTCGTTGAGCGAACTCTTCAATCCGAATGCTCCTTCCATGCTCCAGACCGGGAAACTTGTCATGGACGGCCGCCACTACACCTTCGCCACTCCGGTCAAAAACATCGCCGAACACAAACGGATCGCCACCATGAGCGATATCTGCGTGCTCTATGTCGAAGTGACCACCGGCCCGAAGGAGGCGCTCCGCAAAATGACCCTCGCGGTCGCCGTCACCTCCGGCAATATCCGCAACCTCTTCATCGGCAAACACGGCATCTTCTTCACCTCGGACGGAACCGCGTGGGATGCCGGAATCATCGATCTGGTGCAGCAGCCGGTCTCGATCAGCGAAGCGCTTAAAATGCCCTTCTTCCGCTTCGGCGAATTCGTAGGGAAACAGGCCGACCGCTTCTTCAGCACCAAAAGCGCAGAGGCGCAGAAAGCGCTCGAACAAAACATCGCCTCCGGCGCCCTCCTTCCGCTGCCCGCCCGGACGGCGAAACCGCAGACGCCGGCGGTCAGCGGTTCCATGCTGCTGATGGGCGGCGGCATCGGTATCGCCGCAATCGGCAGTTCCGTTGCCTTCATCATCAAATCACTGCAGAACATCTCGATAGTCAACGTGCTCGCCGTGCTGCTCGGAATCATCCTGATCTTCGGCGGCCCGATGGTGGCAATCTCGCTGGTGAAGCTCTACCGCCGCAACATTTCCCGCTTTCTGGAGGCGAATGCCTGCGCCGTCAACCGCCCAATGCGGCTGTCGCGAAAAATGGGAGCGGTCTTCACCTTTGCTCCTCCCCTGCCCCGCTCGGGTATGCTCAAGGAGGATCTGGTCGCGATCTTCCGCAAACCGGTGGTCAACAGAAGTTCCCGGGTTCTTCAGCTTCTGCTGCTGGCAGCCGCCGTCATCGCGGCGGGACTCGGCTGGTTTCTGTGGAGTCTCTGAACCACCGGTCAGTTGAAGAGCATGTTCCGGATCCCGGTGAAGATCAGTTGCGAGGCGAGTGCGGCGAGAAACAGACCGGTCAGTTTGCTCAGAATATTCAAGCCCTTCTTCTTGAGCAGCCGTTCCAGCGTCGCGGAAAAATAGAGCAACGCCCCCATCATGAACACGGCGATCATCATCCCGGCAATCTGCGAGAGACGAATCGCGGTGGATTTCGCCGCCGCACCCATGGTGAGCAAGGTACCGATCGTACCGGGACCGACCGTGTAGGGAATCGCCAGCGGCACGACCGCGACATCGCCGTCGTCGTCACACTGCCGGGTGCCGGAGGGGGTGCCGGAGGAGCGCACCACCTCGATGCCGCTCAGCAGCAGCACCAGCCCGGCGCCGATCCGGAAGGCATCCAGCGTGATGCCGAGATAGCCGAAGATCCGGTCGCCGAGCAGATAGAGAATCAATACGATGATCAGAATCGCCAGCGTGGTGCGGACCGCAAGTTTGCGCTGCTCCCTGAGCGTCATCCCGTTGGTCAGCGACACGAAAAGCGACAGGACGAAGAACGGCGTCAGCAGGAAGAAAAACTGCACCACCATTCCGATGAACAGATGAATATTCATGCCGCGCCTCCTCCCTCCCTTCGAAAATTACCGCTCCTTGAGCTCCTCCTGGAGTTCCGCATCGGCATCGAGCACCATCTTGCGCTGTTCCGCGCGGTACTCCCGAAGCCGGGCGGCCAGCCCGGGATCGCCGAGTGCGAGAATCGCAACCGCATAGAGCGCCGCGTTCTTGCCGCCCGCCTTGCCCGCGGTCACAGCCGCGACCGGAATCCCCGGAGGCATCTGGACGATTGAGAACAGCGCATCGAGTCCGTTGAACGGTTCACTCGCCACCGGCAGCCCGATGACCGGCAGCGTCGTATGAGCCGCCACCACGCCGCCGAGATGGGCGGCCATTCCGGCGGCACAGATCACCACCTTGTACCCGTTCTTCTCAAGGCCGGAGGCGAATTCCGCCGCTTCGCACGGTGTCCGGTGGGCGGAAAGCACCCGCGCCGTAAATCCAACGCCGAAATGATCGAAAATCTTGAATGCATTCTGCAGGATCGGCAGATCGCTTTTGCTGCCCATGATGACAGCAACAACCGGTTTGTTCATATCCTATTCTACTCCACACACAATATTCTTCTGGACAAAAGGCCCGTAAAAATCATTCCACGGGCCAGCTGACAGCAGAGCGGATTATCCCTGTCAGAGAAAAGCCGGTCACTGTGCATCCGGTTCCGTTTTCTCCGCAGCCTCTTCCTGACTTTCCGGCATCGGCGGCAGACCGGAAGGAGTCTCCCCCGGGGTGCCGAATTCGTAGCTCAGCAACCCTTCGGCAATTTCGAGCAGCGCCACATCGAGCAGATTTTCGGAATCGCACTTGATCATCGGACTCGCACCGAACGCGAGCTGCTTGGCACGCTTCGCGGCAACGACCGACAAAATCTGCGGATCGGGAATCATCTTTTTGGCTCGGGCCAGATAACTGTTGTTCATGCTCACTCTCTCTTTCTCTCTAAATCAGCGAGCGAAACGCATCGGAAACGATGCGTTTCGCCGCACTTTTCTGCTGAATCCGCGCGAAATCAGTAGTCGATGATATCGCGGTTGTTGTCAATCAGCGTCACGTCGCCGGAGGTCACGCGCATATAGCGCTTTCGGAATTCCGGAACCGAATCGAGCACATAACGTTCGGCAATCGCCGCCCGCTCTTCGCACTTGGCCGCATCACGCAGCAGCAGCAGGCCGACGAAAACGCAGGTCTCCATCTCGACCAGACTGCGGGCCATGAGATCGTGGTAGGCCGGGTCCTTTTTCTCGGCAACGAACTTCACCGCCTTGAGCTGATCCTCGTAGAGCTCCATCACCATGTCGCGGAGCCGCGCCAGCTTGCCGGTGAATTCCAGGCCGGCGAGCTCATGAATCCGCTGGTCGTTATCACGCTGAATCACGCCGCCGATCGCCGCCACCACCTGCAGCTGCGTGGTGCCTTCGTAGATGTTGGTAATGCGGGCGTCACGATAGAAACGCTCGGCGTTGAAGTCCTTCATGAAACCGGTACCGCCGTGGATCTGAATCGCGTCGTAGGCGACCGAGTTCGCAACTTCAGTGCTCAGCGCCTTGCACATCGGGGTAAGTACCGCCGCCGTCTTGTTGTAGTACTTCTGCAGCGCACGATCTTCCGCGGTCGGGTTCTCGCCGTGCTCAACCAGATGGGTGTAGGCGTTGCGCAGATCGACGACACGGGTCGTCTCGTAAAGCAGCGCCCGGGCGGCGGTCAGCCGCACCTTCATGCTTGAAAGCATATCGTAGATCGCCGGGAACTTGTCGATCGAACGCTTGAACTGCTGCCGTTCGGAGGCGTACTTGCGCGCTTCGCGGTAGGCCGCTTCGGCGATGCCGACCGCCTGGCCGCTGATCGCGACGCGGGCGCCGTTCATCAGACTCATCACGTAGCGGATGAGGCCCATGCGGCGCTTGCCGCAGAGCTGAGCGGGCACGTCGTTGTACTGCAGCTCGGTCGTGGCAACGCCGTGGATGCCGAGCTTGTTCTCGATCCGGCGAACCACCAGCTGCGGACACGCTTCGCAGATGAACATCGAAAGGCCGCGACCGTCGGTCGTCCCCTCCTCGGAGCGGGCCAACACCAGGTGCACCTTGGCGCAGCCGTTGGTGATGAAGCGCTTCATGCCGTTGAGGTACCACTGACCGGTCTTCTCATCCTGCCAGGCGCGCAGCCGCACCGACTGAAGATCGGAACCGAAATCCGGCTCGGTGAGGTCCATCGAACCGTCGTATTCACCGCTCGCGAACCTGGGCAGGTAGGTGTTCTTCTGCTCCTCGCTGCCGAAGAAGTTGATCGTCTCGGCAATGTCCTGCAGACCGAAGATGTTCTGCAGCGACGCGTCGGCACGGGAAACCATTTCGGTCATCATCGTGTAGACCGAAACCGGAAAATTCAGGCCGCCGTACTGGTGGCCGAGCATCACGCCCATCAGCCCCGCCTGCGTCAGATCCTTCAGGTTCTGCACCGTCAGCGGGTGATAGGTGACCACGCCGTCAGCGAAGTGCGGCCCTTCGGCGTCGACCGTTCGCGAGCGGGGCTCGATCCGATCGCCGCAGATCTCGCCAACCACTTCGAGAACGCGGTTGAAGTTATCCAACGCATCGGCATAATCGACCGGCGCGTTGTCATAGGTCTCGGCATATTTGTAGCCGTTTTCCTGCAACTTGGTGGATTCCGCCAGATCCAGATGGTTCAGCGTGAACATCAGGTCCGGGTTATCTTTGAAAAAGTTCGCCATCTTGAATCATCCTCACTGCTTGGCCTTGAATGCTTTGATCATTTGCGGAATCACGGTGTTCAAGTCACCGACGATCGAGTAGTGCGCGATGCTGAAAATCGGCGCACCCGGATCGGTGTTGATCGCGATGATCTTCTTCGAATCCGACATGCCCGCGCAATGCTGAATCGAACCGGAGATGCCGCAGGCGATGTAGAGACGCGGACGCACCGTCACGCCGGTCTGACCGACCTGATGATCGTGATCGATCCACCCGGCATCCACCGCGGCGCGGGAAGCGCCGACTTCGCCGCCGAGCGTTTCGGCCAGATCGTAGATCAGCTTGAAGTTCGCCTTGCTGCCGACGCCGTAGCCGCCGGAGACGATGATCTGCGCACCCTTGAGGTCGACCTCCTTGTCGGCACGGACCCGCTCGAGCACCTTCACCACGGTTTCGGCGTCGGTGATCTGGGGAGTGACCCGGACGAGTTTCCCCTTGCGGGAGGGATCGGGAGCATCCATCTTCATGACGCCTTCGCGAACCGTCACCATCTGCGGATCATCCCAGGTGTTGACGATGGTCGCGATAATGTTTCCACCGAAGGCCGGACGGATCTGCATGAGCTTGTTGGTGTAGCTCTTGTTGTTCTTCTTATCCTCGAAGTCGTCGATCCGCAGCTGGGTGCAGTCGGCGGTGAGACCGCCGAGCTTCTCGGAAGCGAGGCGCGGTGCGAGTTCACGCCCCTTGAGCGTCGCGCCGAAAAGCAGGATGTTCGGCTTGTGTTCGCGGATCAGGTCCATGATGACCTTCGCGTACGGCAGAACCGTGAAGGGTTCGAGCCGCGGATCCTCCGCGAGATAGACGGTGTCGCAGCCGTAGCTGTAGAGGGTGTCGACACACTTTTCGAGCTTGTCCCCGAGCAGGAGCGCTTCGGTCTTGACGCCCAGCTGGGCGGCGAGTTCACGGCCCTTGCAGACCAGTTCCAGACTCACATCGGCGATCTTGCCGCCTTCCTGTTCGATAAAGACCCAGACGTTACCAATTTTTTCAGCCATGATGACGCTTACCCCAGAGTGTGATCGCTAATGAGTTCATGAATCAGTTCATTGATTCCCGCGGCGGTGGCCGGAACCGACTTCGCTTCGCTGGCGGTCAGCACCACGCTCATGACCTGCTTCACCTTGGTCGGAGACCCCGGGAAACCGATACGCGCCGGATCGGCGTTGATGTCGGTGGCGTTGAACTCCTTGATGAGCAGCCCCTTCTCCTCGAGCGACCGCAGCCGGGCGTCAAGCACGCTGCCGTCGGTGTAGTTGCTGTTGGTGAACTCCTTCGCCACTTCGGAGGGGATCCGGGCGCGCTTGTACTTCATGATGAGCTTCGCGTTCATCGGGCGCGGCTGGTTGGAGTCGATCACGGTCATCAGGGCCGGAAGCGGGGATTCGAGCACTTCGTATCCGCCTTCGATCGCGCGGCGCGCAACCACTTTGCCCTTGCCGAATTCGAGGACCTCCC
>CAZPWP010000083.1:0-8641 GCA_964590295.1 uncultured Victivallis sp. | reverse complement strand
TTCGGAGCGATAGATGAATGATTGGGTACAGAGAGAGTGCCCCCGCGTCACCGACGCGGGCGGGACTTGCGGCGCGGTCCGGAGTTTTTGCTGAATTGAAATGAAACGGTTTGATTGAAAGACAGGGAATATCATGAACAACTATCCATTGGAAACGATCCGGCACAGTGCCGCGCATGTGATGGCGGCGGCGGTGCAGCAGCTCTACCCCGACGCGAAATTCGACATCGGTCCGGCGACCGAGAACGGCTTCTACTACGACTTCGATATGGAGCACCGGCTGCTGCCGGAGGATCTGAAGGCGATCGAGAAGGTGATGAAGAAGCTGATCGGGCGGAAACTCCCCTTCGAGTGCTTCGAACTCTCGCGCGCAGAAGCGCAGAAGATGCTCTCCGACACGGGGCAGAACTACAAACTTGAGCGGCTCGCCGACATTCCGGAGGGGTCGAAGATCACCTTCTACCGGACCGGCGACTTCGTCGACCTCTGCCGCGGGCCGCACGTCGGGAACTCCGGCGACATCGGCGCGGTGAAGCTGCAGTCGATCGCCGGCTCCTACTTCCGCGGCGACGAGAAGAACAAGATGCTGCAGCGGATCTACGGCACCGCCTTTGCGACCGAGGAGGAGCTGCAGGCCTACCTCAAGCAGCAGGAGGAGGCGGCGAAGCGCGACCATCGCAAGCTGGGGCAGGAGCTGGATCTCTTCAGTTTCTCCGGGAACGTCGGTCCGGGGCTGGTGCTGTGGCATCCGAAGGGGGCGTTCATCCGGAACACCTTCGAGACCTTCTGGCGCGAGGAGCACTACAAGAACGGCTACCAGCTGCTCTACACGCCGCACATCGGGCAGAGCATTCTCTGGGAGACCAGCGGCCACCTCGACTTCTACAAGGAGGGGATGTACTCGGCGATGCAGATCGACGAGAAGGACTACTACGTCAAGCCGATGAACTGCCCGTTCCACATCGAGATCTACCAGTCGCGCCTGCGTTCCTACCGGGAGCTGCCGCTGCGCTGGGCGGAGCTGGGGACGGTTTACCGCTACGAGAAGTCCGGCGCGCTGCACGGACTTCTGCGGGTGCGCGGCTTCACCCAGGACGATTCGCACATCATCTGCACGGCCGAACAGATCGAGGATGAGATCGCCGAGGTTTTGCGGTTCAGTTTGTATATATGGAACAGCTTCGGATTCAAAGAGATCAAGCCATATCTCTCGACCCGTCCGCCCAAGGCGGTCGGCGAGCCGGAGCGCTGGGAGAAGGCGCTGGTCTCGCTGGAGAAGGCGGTGAAGAAACTCAACCTCGACTACGAGGTGGACGAGGGCGGCGGCGCCTTCTACGGGCCGAAGATCGACCTCAAGGTGAAGGATGCGATCGGCCGTGAATGGCAGACTGCGACGATCCAGTTCGACTTCAATCTGCCGGAGCGGTTCGACATGACCTATGTCGGCGAGGACGGCAAAAAACACCGTCCCTACATGGTGCACCGTGCGCTGATGGGTTCGCTGGAGCGCTTCTTCGGCATTCTGATCGAGCAGTACGCAGGGGCGTTTCCGCTCTGGCTGGCGCCGGAGCAGGCGCGGGTGCTGCCAGTCTCCGACAAGCAGCTCGAGGCGGCGAAGGCGCTGATGCTGGAGCTGCGGAAGCGCGGATTCCGGGTGGAGATCGACCAGCAGGCGGCGAGCCTCGGGGCGAAGATCAAGGATGCGCGGAAAGAGCGGATTCCCTACATGCTGGTGGTCGGCGAGCGGGAGGCAGCGGAGGGAACCGCCGCGGTGCGCAACCGCCGCGAAGGTGAACTCGGTATCATGACGGTTGATCAACTTGCGGAAAAAATGCGTTTTGAGGTTGACAACAAGATTGTTTAATATTATAGTGAAGAGATTGCAAAAGCTCCGGACGGGGCGTCCGGAGCGGAAACATCCTTGTTTGAAGGGAGGGTATCGTTATTGCTAAGCTGCTGAAACCGAATGATCGTACATTCACCGCCGAAATGGTCCGCCTGATCGGAGTTGACGGCGAACAGTTGAATGTGGTTCCGTACGCCCGCGCCCGGGAGCTCGCCCAGGAGGCGGGGCTGGATCTCGTGCTGGTCTCCGACCGCTCGACGCCGCCGGTGGTCCGGATTATGAACTTCGGCAAACTCCAGTATGAGCAGAAGAAAAATCTGAAGGCGCAGCGGAAGAATGCCGCGGCGCAGAAGCTCAAGGAGGTGAAGTTTCATGTCAATGTCGGTGACCACGATTATCAGACAATATTGAAGCATGCCCTTGATTTTTTGGAAAGTAGGTGTGGATTAAAGATCACTCTGGCACTTCGTGGCCGTGAAATGGCCCATCAGGATCTGGCATTTCAGCTGATGGATCAGGTGATGGCAGCGCTGGTACCCTATGCGGATGCCGACGGGAAACCGAAGATGCTGGGGCGGAATATTTCCGTGAACTTCGCTCCCAAATAAAGCAGGGGAGCGGCCGCCGCAGCCGGTGGAGCATTGACCGGCTCGGCGGAAGAACCAAACTCCAAAGAAGGAAGTTGAACAATGCCGAAGCTGAAAACCAGAAAGTGTGCCGCGAAGCGGCTCAAAGAGACCGGGACGGGCAAGTTCCGGCACAACAAGGCGGGAGCCCGCCACCTGAAGTCGTCCAAGAACGCGAAGCGTCGTCGCCGCCTGCGCCAGGATGGAGCCGTGAAAGCGACTGAAATGCGCCGGATCAAGACCGCGCTGCCCTACGGGCTTTAATTCAGGGACGGAGGATTCATCATGTCGAGAGTTACTTATGCCGTGCCGTCGCGGAAGCGCCGCAAGCGTACTTTGGAGCGTGCCAAGGGATTCTACGGGAACAGCAGCAAGAACATCCGCACCGTCTACGATGCGGTGGACAAGGCGCTGACCCACTCCTATCGCGGCCGCAAGCAGAAGAAGCAGCAATATCGCGGGCTGTGGATCGTGCGCATCAACGCCGCCTGCCGTGCGCTGAATGTCAACTACAGCCAGTTCATGAACGGGTTGAAGAAGGCCAATATCGAGCTGAACCGCAAGGTTCTGGCCGATCTGGCGGTCAGCGAACCCGCCGAGTTCAAGGCCCTGGTGGAAAAAGTCACCCAGGCCTGAGCCTCGAATCGATCGAAGCCTGACAGCTTGAAATTGGTGACTTTTTCACCAACTTTCAAGCTGTTTTTGTTTTGATCCGGGCAGGGAGTGGTTGGAACGATGAACATTTCGGCACAGTCGAGGCGATTTAGCAGCCGCCGTTGAAGAGAGAATGCGGTTTTCTCTTCAACGGCGGACCGTCCGTCTCCGGGGTGGACTTCATTCTCGTCTGGAAGATATCACGGCGTTTCCGCCGCACGGTGCGGGAAGAGGCCTTCAGAAAATCGGTGAAATTATGAATGCGATCATAGAAAAAATCAATCAGGCGCTCGCCGAAGCGGAGCGGCGGGCGGGAGAAGCCGCCGATGCCGCGGCGGTCGAGCAGTTGCGGATCGACTATCTCGGGCGCAACGGACTTTTTCCGGCGCTCTCCCGCGAGATGGGGCAGGTGCCGCCGGAGGAACGGCGCGAGACCGGCTGTGCGTTCAATTCCGGTCGCGGGAAGATTCAGGAGCTGATCGAAAGCGCATCCGCCCGGCTGAAGGCGGCGGGTTCCGGCAGTGCCGCCGCGATCGACCTGACGCTGCCGGGGCGGCGCTGGAAGGCGGGGCGCAAGCACCCGATCACGATGCTGGCCGACGAGTGCGCGGCGGTCTTCCGCCGGATGGGATTCATCGTCGCGGAGGGGCCGGAGATCGAGGATATCTACCACAACTTCGACGCTCTGAACACCCCGGCGGACCATCCGTCGCGCGACCCGCAGGACACCTTCTACTTTGCCGACGGGCGGATTTTGCGCACGCAGACCAGCCCGGTGCAGATCCGGGTGATGGAGTCCCATCAGCCGCCGGTGCGGATCGTCGCACCCGGGCGGGTGTTCCGGCGCGACACGCCGGATGCGACCCACGGCATGAACTTCCACCAGATCGAAGGGCTCTACGTCGATCGCGGCGTTTCGATGGCCGACCTCAAGAGCGTGCTTCAGACCTTTGCGATCGAGATGTACGGGCCGAAGGTGAAGATCCGGCTGCGGCCGCACTTCTTCCCCTTCACCGAGCCGAGCGTCGAGTATGACTTCAGCTGCATCATGTGCGGCGGGAAGGGTTGTCCGGTGTGCAAGCACTCCGGCTGGATCGAGATCGCCGGGGCGGGCATGGTCGATCCGGCGGTGTTCGCGAACGTCGGGTACGATCCGGAGGTGTGGACCGGGTTTGCGTTCGGCATGGGGATCGAGCGTCTGGCGATGCTCCGCTACCGGATTCCGGATCTCCGGCTTTTGTATGAAAACGATGTTCGCTTCCTCGAACAGTTCTGACGGAGGAAACTTTTCAAATGGATATTTCACGTAACTGGCTGACGCAGTACGTCGCGGTGGATTGCGACATTCCGACGCTCTGCGACAAGCTGACAATGGCCGGAATCGAGGTGGAAGCGGTCGAGTCGGCAGGGACCGTTCCCGCCGGCGTGGTGGTCGGCCGGATCCTGGAGCGCAAACCTCACCCGGATTCGGATCACATGTCGGTCTGCAAGGTCGACGTCGGGCGGGGCGAGCCGCTGCAGATCGTCTGCGGCGCGCCGAACTGCGACGCGGGCAACACGGTTCCGGTCGCCCTGATCGGGACGGTGTTCCACACGCCGGAAGGGGAGTTCAGGATCAAGAAGTCGAAGTTGCGCGGCGTCGAATCGATGGGGATGATGTGCAGCGAACGGGAACTGGGGCTCTCCGACAACCACGAGGGGCTGATGATTCTCGACTCCTCGCTGAAGCTCGGGACCCCGGTGGAGACGCTCTATCCGGGTGATACCCGGATCGAAGTCGAAGTGACGCCGAACCGTCCCGACTGGCTGTCGATGTGGGGCATCGCGCGCGACGTCTCCTGCCTCTTCGGGGTGGAGGCGAAGCTGCCGGAGATCAAGGTGCCGGAGTGCAGCATTCCGGCGCCGGGTCTGGTGACGGTCGAAGCGCCGGATCTCTGCCCCCGCTACATCGGGCGGGTGATCCGCAACGTCAAGGTCGAACCGAGTCCGAAGTGGATGCGCGAGCGTCTGGAGAGCGTCGGATTGCGGTCGATCAACAACATCGTCGACGTGACCAACTTCGTGCTGATGGAGCTGGGGCAGCCGCTGCACGCGTTCGACCTCGCGAAGCTCGAAGGCGGCCGGGTGGTCGCCCGCCGGGCGAAGTCCGGCGAGAAGATCGTTACGCTCGACGGTAAGGAGCTGCCCCTCGAACCCCGCCACCTGGTGATCGCCGACGCGGCGAAACCGATGGCGCTGGCGGGCGTGATGGGCGGCGAATACTCCGGCGTGACCGATGAAACCACCGACGTGCTGATCGAGAGCGCGCTCTTCCTCCCCTCGAACATCCGGGCGACCAGCCGCGAGCTGGGGATCTCCAGCGATTCGAGCTACCGGTTCGAGCGCGGGGTGGATTTCGACATGTGCGCGCTGGCCTCCGACCGGGCGGTGCAGCTGATTCTGGAGACCGCGGGGGGCGAACTCGCCTCGGAGAAGGTGGATGTCAACAGCGGCCGTCCGGAGGAGAAGGTGATTCCCTGCCGGTTCGACCGGGTCCGCGCCCTGATCGGGACGGAGGTCTCCAACGAGCGGATCGTCGATATTCTGCGGCGGCTCCATCTGAAGGTGGATGAGGTGACCGGAACCGGCTGCCGGGTGACGGCGCCGCTCTTCCGGCTCGACTTGTCGCGAGAAGCGGACCTCGCCGAAGAGGTGGCCCGGATCCACGGGCTGGACAAGATTCCGGAGATTCCGGTCTGCGGCAAGCTCTGCCACTCCATCGGGGAGGACGCCTACTGGAAGCTGCAGGGGTTGCGCGACAAGGTGATCGAGACCGGATTCTACGAGTGCATGCACTACAGCATGGTCAACGTCAATTCGGCGCTGGCGGACCGGCGGTTCCGGCGGGAGGATCTGATCGAACTGGCGAATCCGCTGAGCCAGGAACTGGCGGTGCTCCGCCCCGGGCTGCTCGGCGAGATGCTCGGCACCATCGAGCGGAACATTTCGCGCCGCAACCTCAATCTGCGGCTCTTCGAAATCGGCAAGGTATTCTGCGGCAATGCGGAACTCTTCCCGGAGGAGCGGCTTGAGCTGTGCATGGTGCTCACCGGACTGCGGCAGCCGGAGCGCTACTCCGACGAGCGGCAGCTGGAGTATGACTTCTACGATCTCAAGGGCGCGCTGGAAGCGCTCTTCGAACTGGCGCGGGTGAAACGCTATCGGTTCGTGCCGGCGGAGGACGCCCGGTTCCGGCCCGGCCACGCCGCCGAGGTGTGGATCGAAGGGAAGAAGGCGGGCGCCTTCGGGGAACTGGCCGCCGACCTGACCCGCGGCTGGCGCACCACCTACCCGGTGTTTGCCGCGCAGCTGGAGGTGGAGGGGATTCTCGCTGCTGACCACGGCACCGGGCACTACGTGCCCTATCCGCTCTTCCCGGCGACGGAGCGCGACGTGGCGTTCGTGGCGGATGAGAAACTCTCCAACGCGGATATTCTCGAATTCATCCGCAAGTGCAGGCTGCCGGATCTGGAATCGGTGCAGGTGTTCGATGTGTTCGTCGACGACAAGCTGAAGGCCGAGCATAAGAAAAGCATGGCCTACGCGCTGATCTTCCGCAACCGGGAGCGGACGCTCACCGACGCTGAAGTCAACGCCCGGTTCGAGAAACTGCGCGCAAGACTGGCTTCGGAGCTCAAGGCGGAGCTTCGCTGACGAATCGGTCCGGCTTCCGGCCTTCGGCGCCGGGAGCCGTTTGAACATACGATAGAGAGTGAAACATTTCATATTGTCTGGAGGTTTGCGATGGCGAACAACAAAGTGGCGGGCACCATTTACGAGGGGATGCTCGATGCCCGGGGGCTCAGGTTCGGAATCGTCTGCGCCCGGTTCAACGACTTTTTCGTGAGCAAGCTGCTCGAGGGCGCGATGGATGCGATCGTCCGCCACGGCGGAGACGCGGAGTCGGTGAGCGTGGCCTACGTGCCTGGTTCCTATGAGATTCCTTTTGCGGTCAAGCGGCTGCTGCAGGTGGAGAAGAAGTTCGACGCGGTGCTCGCGCTCGGCGTGGTGATTCAGGGGGCGACGCCGCACGCCGGATACATCAACTCCGAGGTGGCGAAGAGCCTCGCCCAGCTCGGGCTGGAGTTCGGGATTCCGGTCACTTACGGCATGATTACCGCGGACAATCTCGAGCAGGCGATCGAGCGCAGCGGCACCAAGGCGGGCAACAAAGGCGTCGATGCCGCGCTCGCGGCGATCGAGATGGCCAATTTGAACAGAGCGATCCGGTAAGGCGGCTATGTTGGACGACGAAAGCAAGGCGCCAGCCGCCGCGGGCAGGCCGCCGCACACGAAGCGGCTGGGCCGCGAACTGGCGATGCAGTACCTCTTCCGCTGCGACATGCGGGGGGAGCTGCCGGATGCGGTCGGATTCGACCTCTTCTTCGACGAGGTGCGCGAGGAGCACGGACTCCATGAGAACCGGTTCGCCCGCAAGGGGCGGGAGTACGCCGCGGAGCTCTATACGGCGGTGGCGATTCATCGCGAGGAGATCGACGAAACGATCCGGCAGCGTTCGGAGCTCTGGGACAGGAACCGTCTCTCGCTGGTCGACCGCAACATCATGCGGATCGCGGTGGCGGAGATGCTCTATTTCGACGCGGTTCCGCCGGTGGTGAGCATCGACGAGGCGGTGGAGATCGCCCGGGACTACTCGGGCGAGACGGTCGGGAATTTCATCAACGGCGTCCTCAACGGCGTCAAAGACACCCTGAAGCGTTCGCCGCGCGGAGACAAGGCGGCAAAGGAGTGAGGGTTTTCTCATGAAATCGATCTTCTCCATCTTCAAGCGCGGACTGGAAAAGACCGCCACCCGGGTGACGCGGAGCATCGCCGGGATATTCACCGGCATCAAGGCGCACAGCGCGGCATCGTTCGACGAACTGGAAGCGCTGCTGATCGCGGCGGACTTCGGCGTTCCCGCTTCGCTGCGGATCGTCGGCGACATCCGCGACCGTTACGAGCGCGGCGAAATCGCCACCGACGCCGATCTGGTGCACGTGGCGGCCGGAACGGTGCGGGAGATTCTGAGCTCCCGGAGCCGGGAGATTCATTTTGCGGAGCCGGGGCGGCCGACGGTGATTCTGATGGTCGGCGTTAACGGCAGCGGCAAGACCACCACGATCGGCAAGCTGGCGGCCCGGCTGCACGGCGAAGGGAAGAAGGTGATTCTGGCCGCCTGCGACACTTTCCGTGCGGCGGCGGTCGAACAGCTCCAGCTCTGGGGGGAGCGGACCGGCTGCCAGGTGGTTTCGGCGAAGCACGGGGCGGATCCGGCGAGTGTCGCGTTCGACGCGACGCAGGCGGCGATCGCCCGGAATGCGGATTTCCTGCTGATCGACACCGCCGGGCGGCAGCACAACCAGAAGGGGTTGATGGAGGAATTGGCGAAGATTCGCCGTTCGGTGGAAAAGGTGTTCCCCGGCGCACCGCAGGAGGTGTGGCTGACGGTGGATTCCACGCTGGGGGCCAACGT